>NZ_DCYC01000031.1:0-62416 GCF_002330965.1 Arsenicicoccus sp. UBA2120 | reverse complement strand
TTGTCTCGACGTCGAGACAACGACCCTTCGTGGAAGGAACAGGCGTGAGCCAAGAGAGTGTGAACAGCTTCGGAGCCAAGGACACCCTGGAGGTCGGTGACGCGTCCTACGAGATCTTCCGGCTCGACAAGGTCGAGGGCAGCCAGACCCTCCCGTACTCCCTGAAGGTCCTGCTGGAGAACCTCCTGCGCACCGAGGACGGGGCCAACATCACCGCCGACCACATCCGGGCGCTGGGCGGCTGGGACGAGAAGGCCGACCCCGACACCGAGATCCAGTTCACGCCCGCGCGCGTGATCATGCAGGACTTCACCGGTGTGCCGTGCGTCGTCGACCTCGCCACGATGCGCGAGGCCGTCGCCGACCTGGGTGGCGACCCCACCCGCATCAACCCGCTGGCCCCCGCCGAGCTCGTCATCGACCACTCGGTGCAGATCGACTCCGCGGGCAACCCCAAGTCCTTCCAGATCAACCAGGACTTCGAGTACCAGCGCAACAACGAGCGCTACCAGTTCCTGCGCTGGGGCCAGACGGCCTTCGACGACTTCGTGGTCGTCCCCCCGGGCACCGGCATCGTCCACCAGGTCAACATCGAGCGCCTCGCCCGCGTCACCATGTCGCGGGGCGGCCAGGCCTACCCCGACACCTGCGTCGGCACCGACTCGCACACGACCATGGTCAACGGTCTCGGCGTCCTCGGCTGGGGCGTCGGCGGCATCGAGGCCGAGGCGGCCATGCTCGGCCAGCCCGTGTCGATGCTCATCCCGCGCGTCGTCGGCTTCAAGCTCACCGGCTCCATGAACGCCGGCGTCACCGCCACCGACGTCGTCCTCACCATCACCGAGATCCTGCGCAAGCACGGGGTCGTCGGCAAGTTCGTCGAGTTCTACGGCGAGGGCGTCGGCGAGCTCCCGCTGGCCAACCGCGCCACCATCGGCAACATGAGCCCCGAGTTCGGCTCCACCTGCGCGATCTTCCCGATCGACGACGTGACGCTGGACTACCTGCGCCTCACGGGGCGCGACGACGAGCAGGTCGCCCTCGTCGAGGCCTACGCCAAGCAGCAGGGCATGTGGCTCGACCCCAGCGCCGAGGCCCGCTACAGCGAGCTGGTGGAGCTGGACCTGAGCACCGTGGTGCCCTCGATCGCCGGGCCCAAGCGTCCCCAGGACCGCATCGTCCTCACCGACGCCAAGGCCGCGTTCCGCAAGGTCCTGCCGACCTATGTCAAGCACGAGGAGGGCAACGGGTCCTCGGGCGGGTCGTTCCCGGCCTCCGACGCCCCGTCCCAGACCAGCGACACCGAGAGCGGCGGCACCCAGCCGGCCAACGAGGGCAACGGGTCCTCGCGCCCCTCGCACAAGGTCTCGGTCACGACCGACAAGGGCACCTTCGACATCGACCACGGCCACGTCGCGATCGCCTCGATCACGTCCTGCACCAACACCTCCAACCCGTCGGTCATGATGGCCGCGGCCATGCTGGCCAAGAACGCCAACGAGCGCGGTCTCAAGGCCAAGCCGTGGGTCAAGACCTCCATGGCGCCGGGCTCGCAGGTCGTCACCGGCTACTACGACAAGGCCGGCATGTGGCCGCACCTCGAGGCGCTGGGCTACCACCTCGTCGGCTACGGCTGCGCCACCTGCATCGGCAACTCCGGGCCCCTCGACGACGAGATCAGCAAGGCCATCAACGACAACGACCTGTCGGTGTCGGCCGTGCTCTCGGGCAACCGCAACTTCGAGGGCCGGATCAGCCCGGACGTCAAGATGAACTACCTGGCGTCCCCGCCGCTGGTCATCGCCTACGCCCTGGCCGGGACGATGGACTTCGACTTCGAGGCCGAGGCGCTCGGTCAGGACACCGACGGCAAGGACGTCTACCTCAAGGACATCTGGCCCTCGCCGGAGGACGTCGAGCGCACGATCGCCGAGTCGATCAGCCGCGACCTGTTCGTCGACGACTACAAGGACGTCTTTGCCGGGGACGAGCGCTGGCAGGGCCTGGAGACGCCCGAGGGCAAGACCTTCGCGTGGGACCAGGACTCGACCTACGTCCGCAAGCCGAGCTACTTCGACGGCATGACCATGGAGCTCACGCCGGCCGAGGACATCTCGGGCGCGCGGGTGCTCGCCAAGCTGGGCGACTCGGTCACCACCGACCACATCAGCCCGGCCGGGTCGATCAAGGCCGACAGCCCTGCGGGCACGTACCTCGCCGAGCACGGCGTGGAGCGCAAGGACTTCAACTCCTACGGCTCGCGCCGCGGCAACCACGAGGTCATGGTGCGCGGCACCTTCGCCAACATCCGTCTCAAGAACCTCCTGCTGGACGGCGTCGAGGGCGGCTACACCCGCAACTTCCTCGACGGTGGCGAGCAGACGACGATCTACGAGGCGTCCGAGGCCTACCAGGAGGCCGGCGTCCCGCTGGTGATCCTCGGCGGCAAGGAGTACGGCTCGGGCTCGTCGCGCGACTGGGCGGCCAAGGGCACGCGCCTGCTGGGCGTCAAGGCGGTCATCACCGAGTCCTACGAGCGCATCCACCGCTCCAACCTGATCGGCATGGGCGTGCTGCCGCTGCAGTTCCCCGAGGGCGAGTCGGCCGACTCGCTGGGCCTGGACGGCACGGAGACCTTCGACATCACCGGGGTCACCGAGCTCAACGAGGGCAAGACCCCCAAGACCGTGCACGTCACGGCGTCCAAGGACGGCGGCGACACGGTCGAGTTCGACGCGGTCGTCCGGATCGACACCCCCGGCGAGCGTGAGTACTACCTCAACGACGGCATCCTGCAGTACGTCCTGCGGTCGCTCGTCACCGCCTGACGACCCAGCGTCGTCCGGCTGGTCGTGGCCCGGTTCCTCCTCGAGGGGGACCGGGCCACGGCCGTATGCCGTCCCGCGCCGTCACGCTGGGGTCGGCAGGCGAGCCGCAGCTGCCCGAGCCCGGTGCGGGTGGCGGCGACCGCGATCCGGTCGCCGGGGCCGAACGCCTCGTCCGGCTCGTGCCAGACCCACGCGCCGCCCTCGCGCCGCACGGCGAGCAGCCGCACGTCGCCGCCTGCGACAGCTGGGACGGCAGCACCCCCACCAGCCCGGCGTCCTCCTCGACCTGCAGCTCGGTGAGCAGGACCACCCGGCGCCCCACAGGGACGATCGTGGAGCGGGGACGCCCGAGGGCCGCCGCCACGAATGCCGGCGCGGTCAGCATGGACACCGACCGGGTCGCGCCGAGCTGCAGCCGACGCTCGACGCGGGTCGCGAGGTCGTCGTCGTAGAGCCGGGTCACGATACGCAGGTCCTCGCGGGCGGCCCTGGCCACCAGGGAGATCTCGAGGTTGACGGCGTCGTCGTCGGTCAGGGCCATGGCGGCGTCGCAGCGGTGGATGCCGGCCTCCTCGAGGGTGGAGGGGTCGCTCGCCTCGCCGATCACGACCGGCACCTTGAGGCGGCGGATCCGGTTGACGCCGTAGGCCTCCTCGTTGCGCTCGACCGCGACCACCGGGATCCCGCGCTCGCGCAGGCCCACGACCACGGCGGTGCCGATCCGGCCGAGCCCGCACACCACCACGTGGTGCCGGGGCCGCCCGCGGACGCTGCCCGTGAGGGTGGCGAGGCGCGAGCTGGTCAGGGCGTCGGTCATGACGGCCGTCAGGCCGGAGGCGAGCAGCAGGCCCATGACCTGGATGACGATCGCCGTGAACCGCACCGTCAGCTCGGCGTCGTCCGGGTCGCCGTAGCCCGTCCCCGTCGCCGTGGTGAACGCGAGGTAGAGCGAGGTGAGCCAGTCCTTGCCGGCGGTGCTGTGGAAGTAGGCCGTGCTCGCGAGGATGACGCCGAGCAGGAGCAGGAGCACGATCCGCTGGCGCCGGCCCAGCAGTTGTGCGGCGCCGCCCAGGATCCCGCCGGTGCGGACCTGCCGGCCGTGGTGGCGGTGCTGCGTGCCGATGACCACGGCCGTCGCGTCGTCCGGGCGCACGTCTGCGCTCGCGCCGTGGGCGTCCGGGAGCGGCCCGCGCACGGGGTCCCCGAGGTCGGCCAGCACCTGCCCGGCGACCGATGTGCTGGGACCCACCACCACGTCACGACCGCCGAGCCGCAGGGCCTGCACCTCGCCGTCGCCGATCGCGGCCCCGATGAAGGCCGGCGCCGCCAGCTGGGCGGGGGACAGGACGGTGCAGTCGCCGAGCAGCGGGGCGAGCCGCGAGCCGAACGCCGGGTTGACGACCTCGAGCACGATGGGGACGCGCCCGTCGGCATCCTCGACCGCCAGGGCCGTCCTCGTGGAGGCCACCTCGTCCCGGCCGAGGACGATGACGGCCCGCGCCCGGTGGACGCCGGCCTCGCGCAGGACCCGCTCGTCCGTGCGGGCCGCCTCGACGACCGTGACGTCCCGGGCCCGCAGCTCCGCCACGACCATCGGGTCGGCCGTGGGCGGGACCACGACCACGGCGGCCGTGCGCGAGCGGGCCAGCTCCTCGACCACGCGGACGGTCGTGGTCTCGACCCCGACGACGATGACGTGCTGCTCCATGGTCCGCATCGTAGGGGGCGCCACCGACAGACGGCCGGCCCCGCGAGCCGTCGCCGGGACGGTCCCTCGCTGGGAACGAGCCGGGCGTTTCGCCCATTCGGGTGCTGACGTGAGGGGCGGGTCCGGCATACGGTCACGCAACCCCCAACGAAAGGCTCTGCCATGTCCCGCAGGCTCGCTCTCCCCGGTGCCCTCGCGATCGCTGCCGCCGCGGCGATCACCGCCGGTCCCGCCGCCGTCGCCACCTCCACCGTCGCCACCTCCACCGTCGCCGCCCCCACCGCGGCGAGCACCGCCGTCCAGCCGTCCGCCGCCGTGCAGGACTGCCTCGAGCTGTTCTCGGCCGCCCGCAAGAAGGACACCTCCGCGGCCGAGGAGCCGGACGTCACCCGCGGCAGCGGCGCCAAGGCCTACGGCGTGCTCAAGAGCTTCCCGCAGCTGGCCCCCGGAAGCGTGACGGTCCCCGTCGTCTTCCACGTCACGTCGGACCACGTGCTGACCGCCGCCGAGCGGGCGCGCTACGAGCGGATGATCGCGGCGCAGATGGACGTCATGAACGCGTCCTACAGCGGGCAGACCGGCGGCGCCGACACACCCTTCCGCTGGCGCCTGGCGGGCATCGACCACACCGTGAACCCGGCGTGGTACACGGTCGTCCCGGGCAAGACCGAGAAGGCCATGAAGGCCGCCCTGCACACGGGCGACTCCCGGACCCTCAACGTCTACACCGGCGACATCGGGGGCGGCCTGCTGGGCTGGGCCTACTTCCCCAAGGACTACAACAACGGGCGCGACTACCTCGACGGCGTAGTGATGCTCGACGAGTCGATGCCGGGCGGCACCGCCGGCAAGTACGCGCTCGGCGACACCCTGGTCCACGAGGCCGGGCACTGGCTCTCGCTCTACCACACCTTCCAGGGCGGCTGCACGTGGTCCAACGACTTCGTCGCCGACACCCCTGCCGAGGCGCACCCGCAGTTCGACTGCCCCGTCGGCGCCGACTCCTGCGACGCTCCCGGTCTGGACCCGATCCACAACTTCATGGACTACACGCAGGACTCCTGCATGGACAGCTTCACCGCCGGTCAGGCCAAGCGCATGAGCGACGCCTGGCAGTACTTCCGCGACCCGGCCAACGCCTGATCACGCGTCCTGCCCCGCCGACGCGGCCGGCGGGGCCGTCGAGGCCGTTGAGGGTGCCTCAGCCCTTGACGGCCCCGCCGTTGGCGCCCCGGACGAGGTGCCGCTGGAAGACGAAGAACAGGACGGCGACCGGGATGGTCGTGATCAGGGCCGTCGCCATCTTGAGCGGGAACTGCGTCCCGGACCCCAGCCCACCCGCGGTCAGGTCCGCCAGACTGGTCACGAGCGTCTTGTGCTCGGGGCTGCCCGTGACCACCAGGAAGTGGCTGAACTCGTTCCATGAGCCCTGGAAGGACAGGATCGTCAACGTGATCAGCGCGGGCCGCGCCATGGGCAGGATCACCGACCAGAACGTCCGGAAGACCGAGGCGCCGTCCAGGCGGGCGGCCTCCTCGATGGTGACCGGCACGCTGTCGAAGAACTGCTTCATGATGAAGACGCCCGCCGCGTCGACCAGCAGCGACAGGATCATCGCGGCGTAGGTGTCGTAGATGCCGAGGTACTTGACCATGAGGAACTTGGGGATGAGCAGGGCGACGCCGGGGACCGACATGACGGCCAGGACCAGGGCGAAGACCGCGCCGCGCCCGCGGAAGTGCAGCCGCGACAGGGCGTAGCCGGCGAGGGAGTCGAAGAACACCCGGCCGGCCGTCACGGCCACGGTCACGACCACCGAGTTGGTCAGCCACCGCAGGACGGGCAGCTGGCTGTCGCCGCTGCCGAGCACCGCGCCCCACGCCTGGGTCGAGAGGGGGTGGGGGAGCAGCGACAGGGGGTTGGCCGAGGCGTCCGGGTCGGTCTTGAGGGACGTGGCCACCTGGATGACGAAGGGGTAGAGGTAGACCACGGCCGCCGCCACCAGCACGGCATACGCCAGGGTGCGTCGCAGGCTCATCATCCCACCTCGTCGCCCTCGGTCATGACCCGGCGCTGCACCCAGGTGAGCAGCACGATGATCACGAAGATGATGAAGGCCATCGCGGCCCCGGTCCCGAACCGGCCCTGCTTGAAGGACTGCTCGTAGGACAGGTAGGCCGGGGTGAGCAGGGTCTTGCCGGGGGAGCCGCCACCGGTCGCGTAGACCTGGTCGAAGACCTGCCAGGTGCCGATCAGGCCCAGCGTGACCACGAGGAAGAGCACGGACCGCAGCTGGGGGACCGTGACGTACCACAGCTTCTGCCAGCCCGTGGCGCCGTCGAGCGCGGCCGCCTCGTCGACGTCCTCGGGCAGGTCCTGCAGGGCGGCGAGGAACATCAGCATGAAGGTCCCGGTCGTGGTCCACACGGCCAGCAGGATCAGGACGAGCATCGCGACCGACGGGCTGCCGACCGAGGTCATGAAGTCGCGCCCGGTCAGGCCCTGGCCGGACAGCAGCGTCGCGTAGTTGTCCAGGCCGACCAACGGGGCGTTGGCCTGGACGAACGGGTCGCCGTTGCCGCTCCAGCGCGTGAAGGAGACGTAGAGCGCCATACCGATCGGCACGATCATGAAGGTGCCGAGGACCACGATCATCGGCAGGGTGAAGGCCCAACCCGCGGCGGTCTGCCCGGCGTGGATGCCGGGCCCGGACCGTCGCGAACGTCGCTCCGTCGTGGGGCTTGTCATGGCGTCCTCTCGCTGCCGACGGCCCGGTCAGCCCTTGATCGCTGCCTCAGCGTTGAGCTGCATCGTCGTGAGGATGGCCTTGGGGTCACCGGTCGCCAGGGACTCGATCTGGGGCGTTGGCGTCCGCGAGCACCGCGTCGAAGCCAGGCGTGGTGGGCATTCCCTTGCCGTACTACGCCCCGGCGACGAAGGCGGCGTCCGCCGGGGTGGCCGCCTTGTACTTGGCCATCGCGGAGGTGGTCGACGGCATGACCCCGAAGGCCTTGGCGGCGCTCAGCTGCTGGGCGTCCTCGCCGAGGAACTTCACGAGGTCCACCGCGGCGGCCTGGTTCTTGCTCTTGGCGGCGATGCCCCAGCAGTTGGTGAACATCAGGGTGCCCTTGCCCTTGGGGCCGGCGGGCAGCTCGACGACCTTGACCTTGAGGTCGGGGGCGTCCTTGGCGAGCGCGCCACGGATCCAGTTGCCCTCGATCGTCATGGCGGCCTTGCCCTTGACCAGGGCCTCGCCGCCCCAGCCCGCGTCGACCTGCTTGGAGAGCTTCATGGCACCGCTGCGCAGGAGCTTCTGCGCCTCGGTGAGGCCGGCGAGGTTCTCGGGGGAGTCGGCCGTCGCGGTCTTGCCGTCCTCGGACAGCACCCAGCCCCCGGCCTGGGTCATGAAGGCACCCACGCGCTGGAACTCGGGGGAGATCACCAGCCCCGTCTGGGATCCGGTGGTCAGGCGGGTGGCGACCCGCTCGAGGCCGGCCCAGTCCTTCGGGACGTCGGCGTTCGTGAGGCCGGCCTTGGTCCAGAGCTCCTCGTTGATCACGAGGGCAAGGGTGGAGAAGTCCTTGGGCGCGCACTGGAGCTTGCCGTCGATGGTGAAGGTCTGCCGCAGCGAGGGGACGTAGTCCAGGCCCGTCAGCTGGTCGCCGTAGGCGTACAGGTTGCCGGCCTTGGTGAAGGTGCCCACCTGGGCGGGCTCGAGGTAGAACAGGTCGGCGGGGGAGCCCCCGGCGAAGCCCTTGGCCAGCTCCTCGGGCAGCTTGGCGGTGCCGGTGACCTGCACGGAGCTGCCGGTCTTGGCCGCCCACGCCTCGGTGGCCTTGCGGACGGCCCCGAGCTCGACGTCGTTGGAGACGCCGACCAGCATCCGCAGGGAGGCCAGCCCGGACTGCGCCGCGGGTGCGCTGCTGCTCGGGGCGGCGTCGAACCCGCCTCCACCGCACGCACCGAGGGCGAGGGCGGTCGTGGCCGCGAGGCTGACGAGGACGACGGTGCGGGTGGGGAGAGTCATCGTTGGCTCCTGGTGGTCCGGGACGATCGGTGGGTGGCGCTTCGTGGGTGCTCGGGGTTGGATCGTTCAAATCTGTGGATCGACGGGTATGCCGCCCACCCGCCGCGGGGCGGGGTCGGGCTCGTGGTGAGGTCGCCCTCTCGTCAGGGCCGTCTCGTGCTGCCGGCCAGGCGCAGGGTCGGGGCCAGCAGGGCTCCCTGCGCCGGCTCGTCGCCGTCGGCGAGGAGGACGTCGATCTGGGTGAGCAGGTGCTCGACGATCTCGGCCAGCGGCTGCACGACGGTGGTCAGGTCGAACATGCCGGCCGTGCTGGTCCCGTCGAAGCCGACGAGGCCGATGTCCCGGCCGGGGACGAGGCCGGCGTCGACGACGGCCTGCCGGGCGCCGAGGGCGACCATGTCCGAGACGCAGACGATCGCGTCACCCGGTTGGAGCGACCCCAGCAGGTCGGCCGCGGCGGCCTGGGCCTGCGGGAGGTCCTGCTCGGTGCGAGCCACCAGCGACTCGTCGAGGACGCCGAGATCCGCCGCGGTGTCGCACCACCCGCTCAGGCGGTCGTCCCCGACGGCCGAGCCCTCGGGCCAGCCGAGGAAGGCCACCCGCCGGTAGCCCTGGTCGACGAGGTGACGCACCGCGGCGGTCGTGCCGGCGCGGCCGTCGACGTCGCCCCAGGCGGTGAACTCGGGGTCGTCCCAGACCCGCCCGAAGGTCGCGAAGGGGATGCCGTGCTCGTTGAGCCACTCGGGGCGCGGGTCGCCGTGGTGGGTGCCGTAGAGCACGAAGGCGTCGACCAGGTGGGCCCGCACCATGGACTCGTAGCCCGAGGTGGTGGGCGTGGGGGAGTCCGTCCCGAAGGTGACGACGTGGCAGCGGTGGCTGCGGGCGGCCAGGGAGAGCTGGGTGAGGAAGGGATAGGCCACCTCGGCGCTGGCGGCGTCGCCGCGGGCGTCGAGCTCGAGGCCGATCGCGCCCGCCCGCTGCTCGCGCAGGGACTTGGCGGCCGAGCTGGGGCGGTAGGAGAGACGGTCGATCTCGATCTGCACCCGCTGCAGCGTCTGGGGTGCGACGCGATCCGGCCGGTTGACGGCGTTGCTCACGGTCTGCCGTGACACGTTGGCCGCCCGGGCGACGTCGTTGATCGTCGCGCGGCGGTGCCCCATGCTGCTGCTCATCGTCACCATCGACTCCTTGGACAGGCTGTGCGATCGCTGCGAGGTATCATCACCTTTGAACGATCAGAATCATCGTCACCCCGGGCAATCAGCCTGTCAACAGCGGCGCTCGGGTCTCCACGAGAGGTCGTCCCGTGCCGGAGCAGAGCCGCTTGACACCAGACGCCAGCCGCCGGCAGCCATGGCTGCACGAGCTGGAGCTGGCAGTTCACGGTCATGCCACGGCGCTGTCCGCGCGCGACGGGACGATGACCGCGCCTGGCACGGGGGTCTTCGTCGACGACCGTCGTGTCGTCTCCCACCTCAGGGTGCTGGCCGACGACCACGCCGGCGACCTGGTGATGTCCTCGAGCGTCGGGCCCGAGACCCATGTCCTCACCTCTCTGCGCCACCTCGGCACCCCCGGCCCGGACCCCACGGTCGAGCTGCGGCGCGTCCGGGCGGTGCACGACGCGGGGATGACCGAGACCATCCGCCTGACCTCACGCGCGGCCGAGACCGTCCGCACCCGCCTGGTGGTGGAGATCGGCGGGGACGGGGCCTCCCTGGGCGCGGTCAAGTCCGGCGAGCCCGCGGGCCCGCTGCTGCCCACGATGACCGCGGGGGCCCGCACCCCCGACGTGGTCCTCACCTGGTCGGACGACCGGCACCTCACGCACGTCGTGACCGAGCCGCGACCCTCCGCCGTCGAGGCGGGGGAGCCGGACCGGCCCTCGCGCATCCGCTTCGACCTCGAGGTGCCCCCGGGCCAGACCAGGTCGGTGCGGGTGTCGGTGGTCACCCAGCGCCTCGCCGCCACGGCGTTCGACGCCGACCCCGGCGCGGACCTGGTGGACTGGTCCTCGGTGCTGGTCGAGGCCGCCGACACCCGCCTCGACGTCGTGGTCAGCAGCGCGCTCGAGGACCTGCGCCAGCTGACGATGCGGGACCCCGACGCCCCGGACGACGTCTTCGCGGGTGCCGGGTCCCCGTGGTACCTCACGTTGTTCGGTCGCGACTCGATCTGGGCCGCCCGGCTGTCCCTGCCCTTCGGGACCACCCTCGCGGGGGGCACCCTGCGCACCCTGGCCCGACGCCAGGGCCGCGTGGACGACCCCACGACCGCGGAGGAGCCCGGCAAGATCCTGCACGAGGTGCGCCGCGAGCGGTACGTCGACGACGTCACCGGCCTGGCCCTGCCGTCCACCTACTACGGCACGGTGGACGCCACGTCGCTGTGGGTGTGCCTGCTGCACGACGCGTGGCGCCACGGCCTCCCCGAGGACGAGGTGCGTGACCTGCTCCCGCCCCTGCGGGCGGCCCTCGGGTGGATCGCCCGACAGGTGCAGGACAGCCCCGACGGGCTGCTCCGCTACGTCGACCGCAGCGGGACGGGGCTGGCCAACCAGGGCTGGAAGGACAGCGGCGACTCGATGCGCCGCTCCGACGGCTCCATCGCCCCCGCGCCGATCGCCCTGCTCGAGGCGCAGACCTACGCGGTCGAGGCGGCTCGCGAGGCCCGAGCGCTGCTGGAGGCCCTGGACGCCGGCACGCCGCAGGAGCTCGCGGACCTGGACCGGCTGGCCGACGCGCTGGCGACCCGGGTCCGCGAGGCCTACTGGGTGCGCGGGCCGCGGGGTCCGCACCTGGCCATGGCCCTGGACGCAGACGGGCGCCCGGTGGACGGGATCGGGTCCAACATGGGCCACGCCCTCGGCTCGGGTGCCCTCACTGCGGACGAGGCCGCCCTCGTCGCCGACACCCTGACGGGGCCTGACCTGCTCGGCCCCTACGGCATCGCCACGCTCTCGCGCAGCAACCCCGCCTACAACCCCATCGGCTACCACACGGGCTCGGTGTGGGTCCACGACACGGCTATCGGGCTCCTCGGCCTGGTGGCCGAGGGCCGCACCGAGCGGGCCGGGGACGTGGCCCGCAGCCTGGTCGCCTCGTCGGTCGCCTTCGGCTACCGATGGCCCGAGCTGTATGCCGGGGACCCGGTCCTCGGTCGCCCGGCGCCGTACCCCGCGTCCTGCCGCCCCCAGGCCTGGTCCGCAGCGTCGGCCGCCGCCGTCGTGACCGCCGTCCTCGGCCTGCGCGTCGACGTGCCCGGGCGGCACGTCGAGGTGCGGCCGCTGCCGTCGCTTCCCTTCGGCCCGCTCACCGTGCGGGGCCTGCGCTTCGGCCCGACGGCGTTCTCGGTCACGGTGGCGGCGGACGGGACGGCCACGGTGGAGGGCCTGCCCGACGACGTCACGGTGGCGACCGCCTGACGGCACAGGGCGTGGGCACAGGGAGCACGGCGTCCGGCATACGGGGTCCGGCATCCGGCATCCGGCATCCGGCATCCGGCATCCGGCACGATCGGCGGGGACGACCACGTCCCGGGCGTCCCGCCGCCGAGGGTCTGTCAGAGGCCCGCGGCACACTGGTCCCATGACCGCGCACGTCCCACCCGGCTGGCCCGGGGAGATCCCGCCGCCCGAGAGCCAGGGCTGGCGCGAGCACGCCGTCCCGTGGCTGCTCGACCAGTGTCCGGCCGACTTCCGCGGCTACGCGTCGTGGCGCCGGCACCCGCAGGCGCTGGCCTGGGTGGCGGTGCAGCACGTGGACGCCCAGCTCGCCGCGATGCGGCAGGCCTACCGCCAGGTGCGGGTGGCGCTGGGCGAGGACCTGCCCCCGGAGGCGCTCCGCGACGTCATGGCCGACCTCGAGGCGGAGGGGGTGCGCCTGCGGGCCACGGCGCGCAGCGTCCACCTCGTGCACGAGGCCATGCAGGGGCGCCGGTTCGTGCCCCGGCTCTGAGCCCGCCGCGCCCGTCCGGGACCACCCGCTGGTCTAGACTCGCAAGTCGCGTCCTCTTCCGAAGGAGTCGGATCCACTCGTGGCTCAAGGTGTGCTCTCGACCATCACCAGCCCGACGGCACTGCGTCGGCTGCCCGCCTCTCGCCTCCCCGCCCTGGCGGCGGAGATCAGGGAGTTCCTGGTCAACCAGGTGGCCAGGACGGGCGGACACCTCGGCCCCAACCTCGGGGTCGTCGAGCTGACCATCGCGCTGCACCGCGTCTTCGAGTCGCCGCACGACACGATCGTCTACGACACCGGACACATCAGCTATGTCCACAAGCTGCTGACCGGGCGGCAGGACTTCTCGGCCCTGCGCGCCCAGGGCGGGCTCTCCGGCTACCCGTCCCGCGCCGAGTCCGAGCACGACGTGGTCGAGAACTCCCACGCCTCGACCTCCCTGTCCTGGGCCGAGGGGATCGCCATCGCCCACCAGCTCACGGGCGACCGCCAGCGACACACGGTCGCCGTCATCGGCGACGGGGCCCTGACCGGCGGCATGGCCTGGGAGGCGCTCAACAACATCGCCGCCCGCAAGGACCTGCCCCTCGTCGTGGTCGTCAACGACAACGAGCGGTCCTACGCCCCCACCACGGGCGGGCTCGCCGAGCACCTGTCGACGCTGCGCACCACCCAGGGCTACGAGCGGATGCTGAGCATCGGCAAGCGCGCCATCTCGGGGGCTCCCGTGGTCGGGCGCCCCGCCTTCGAGACCCTGCACGGGATCAAGAAGGGTCTCAAGGACATCGTCGCGCCGCAGGGCCTCTTCGAGGACCTCGGCATCAAGTATGTCGGTCCGGTCGACGGGCACGACGAGCATGCCCTCGAGGTGGCGCTGCGCCAGGCCAAGGGCTACGGCTCGCCGGTGCTGGTCCACGTCCTGACCAAGAAGGGCAAGGGCTACCGCCCCGCCCGCCAGCACGCGGACGACCAGTTCCACGCGGTGGGCGTCATCAACCCCGAGACCGGCCTGCCCCTCGAGGTGTCGGGCCGCTCCTGGACCGACGACTTTTCCGACTCGTTGGTCGCCCTCGGCCAGGAGCGCGACGACGTGGTGGCCCTGACCGCCGCCATGCTCATCCCCGTCGGGCTGCGCGACTTCTCCCTCAAGTTCCCCGAGCGGGTCATCGACGTCGGCATCGCCGAGCAGCACGCCGTGACCATGGCCGCGGGTCTGGCCTACGCCGGGCTGCACCCGGTCGTGGCGATCTACTCGACTTTCCTCAACCGCGCCTTCGACCAGCTGCTCATGGACTGTGCGCTGCACCGGGCGGGCGTGACCTTCGTGCTGGATCGGGCCGGCGTGACCGGGTCGGACGGCGCGTCGCACAACGGCATGTGGGACATGACCCTGGCCAACGTCGTGCCGGGGCTGCACCTCGCGGCCCCCCGCGACGGCGAGCAGATCGACCTCGCGCTGCGCCGCGCGGTCGACATCACCGACGCCCCCTCGATCATCCGCTTCGCCAAGGGCAACCCGCCCGCGCCGATCCCCGCCCTCGAGGAGCGCGGCACCGTCGACGTCCTGCACGGCCCGGGGGAGGAGCACGTCGACACCCTCGTGGTCGCGGTGGGCTCCATGGTGCCGACCGCCCTGGGCGTGGCCACCCGGCTCGAGGACGCCGGCCGGTCCGTCCGGGTCGTCGACCCAGTGTGGGCGCTCCCGGTCAGCGACGACGTGGTGGACGAGGCTCGCCGCGCCGACCAGGTCGTCGTCATCGAGGACAACCTCGTCTCCGGCGGCGTGGGCTCCGCGATCACGCTCGCGCTGCAGCAGGCCGGCGTCACGGCGCCGGTGCGACCCTTCGGGATCCCCAAGGAGTTCCTCGACCACGCCTCCCGCGGGCAGGTGCTCGCGGCCATCGGGCTCACCCCCGACGCGATCGCCGAGACGCTGCTCGCCTGAGGACCAGCCGAGGTCTACCGACCCGGCACCCACGGGTATGCCTGTCCCATGACCCGATTCGGCTACACCCTGATGACCGAGCAGGCCGGTCCCAAGGACCTGGTCCGCTTCGCCCGCAAGGCCGAGGACGTCGGCTTCGACCTCGAGGTCGCCAGCGACCACTACTTCCCCTGGCTGAGCGCCCAGGGTCACGCGCCGTTCGTCTGGAGCGTCCTCGGTGCCGTCGCGCACGTCACCGAGCGCGTCGAGCTCATGACCTATGTGACCTGCCCGATCCTGCGCTACCACCCGGCGGTCGTGGCGCAGCAGGCGGCCACCGTCCAGATCATGGCCGACGGCCGGTTCACGCTCGGGCTGGGCTCCGGGGAGAACCTCAACGAGCACGTCGTCGGTGCGGGCTGGCCCGCGGTCTCCGCCCGCCAGGACATGCTGGCCGAGGCCATGGAGATCATCCACGAGCTGCACTCCGGCGAGCTGGTCACGTACGACGGCGAGTACTACCGCGTCGACTCGGCTCGTATCTGGGACCTGCCAGACGAGGGCGTCGACATCGCGCTCGCCGCGGGCGGCCCCAAGGCGCTGGAGCGCTGCGCGGCCTTCGCCGACCACCTCGTCGCGACAGAGCCGGACCCCGACCTGATCGCGGCGTGGGACGACCTGCCGGGCAAGCCGAGCATCGGCGCCGGCGCCCGGGCCATCGGGCAGATCCCCATCAGCTGGGACCCCAGCAAGGACGCCGCCGTCGAGCGCGCCCACGAGCAGTTCCGGTGGTTCGCGGGCGGGTGGGACGTCAATGCCGACCTGCCGACCACGGCGGGCTTCGCCGGCGCCACGCAGTTCGTGAGGCCCGAGGACGTCGCCGAGAGCATCCCCTGCGGACCTGACCTCGACGCCATCGTCGAGAGCGTGCGCCCCTACTGGGAGGCGGGGTTCACCGACGTCGCGCTCGTCCAGATCGGTGGCGACACCCAGGACGCGTTCCTGGAGCAGGCCGCCGGACCGCTGCTGGAGCGGCTGCGGGAGGCCTCCCGTGGCTGACCTGCGACCTGGCGTCCTCTTCGACGTCGACGGCACCCTGCTCGACACCAACTACCTGCACACCCTCGCCTGGTGGCGGGCGCTGCGCGCGACCGGCCACGACGAGATCACCATGCAGCAGTGCCACTCGGCCATCGGCATCGCCAGCGCGGGGCTGGTCCGCCACCTCACCGGCGGCGAGGACGAGGAGGCCGTGGACCGGCACAGCGAGGAGTACGAGCCCCTCAAGGCCGACCTCACCGCCTTCCCCCGCGCCGCGGACCTGCTGCGCGCCTGCCACGACGCCGGGCTCCTGGTCGTGCTCGCGACGAGCGGCCAGGAGGGTGACCTCGACTGGATGGTCCCGGCGATCGGCGTCTCGGAGGACGTCCTCGCGGGTGCCACGACCAGCGGCGACGTCGAGGAGGCGAAGCCCGAGCCGGACCTCCTGACGGTGGCGGTCGAGCGCTACGGCCTCGACCCGGAGCAGACGGTCGTCGTCGGGGACACCGTGTGGGACGTCGCGGCGGCCGAGCGCGCCGGCCTGCGGTCGATCATGGTCACCTGCGGCGGGATCGGCCGGGCCGAGCTGCTCGAGGCCGGGGCCGACGAGGTGTATGACGACCCCGCCGACCTGCTGGCCCACCTCGACTCGTCCCTGCTGGGGCAGGTGGCGCGGGCGGTGCCCGACGACGTGGCCGGACGCTCCCAGCGCCAGGCCTCCGACCGCTGCGGTCAGACCTGAGGTCAGTCGAGGCCGTGCCGGTCCAGCAGGTGCTGCACGTCGGGGTCCTGCCCGCGGAACCTGCGGTAGACCTCGGTGACGTCCAGCGACCCGCCGCGGGCCAGCAGCTCGCGCCGGAAGCGCTCGCCGGTCTCGCGCGAGAGGCCGCCGTTCGCCTCGAACCACGCCACGGTGTCCGCGTCGTAGACCTCGGACCACATGTAGGAGTAGTAGCTGGCGGCGTACCCGCTCGCGAAGACGTGCGAGAAGTAGGTGGACCGGTAGCGCGGCGGGACCAGGTCGAAGGCCATGCCGGCCTGCTCGAGCGCCGCCCGCTCGAAGGCCTCCACCTCGTCGACGGACGACGGGAGCCGGTCCAGCGGGGTCTGGTGCCAGGCCTGGTCGAGCAGCATCGCGGCATACGACTCGGTCATCTCGTAGCCCTGGTCGAAGTGCCGGGCGTCGAGCAGGGTCGTGATCCACGCCGCGGGCATCGGCTCGCCGGTCTCGTGGTGCACGGCGTAGCGCGCGAGCAGCTGAGGGTCCCAGGCCCAGATCTCGTTGACCTGGCTCGGGAACTCGACGAAGTCCTGCGGGGTCGCGGTGCCCGACCGCGACGGGTAGCGCACGTCGGACAGGAGCCCGTGCAGGTCGTGCCCGAACTCGTGGAACAGCGTGATCACCTCGTCCCAGGACATCAGCGTGGGACGGCCGGGGGCGGGCCGGGACAGGTTGCACGTGTTGGTGACCACCGGGCGGTGCCCGAGCAGGGTGCTCTGGTCCAGCAGCGAGGTCATCCAGGCGCCACCCTGCTTGCCGGGCCGGGTCCACGGGTCCAGGACCACGGCACCCAGCACCGCGCCGTCCGGCTCGCGCACCTCGTAGACCCGGGCGTCCGCCGTGTAGCCCACGAGCTCCGGCTGCTCGTGGAAGGTGATGCCGTAGAGCGCGGTGGCCGCCGCGAAGACGCCCTCGTGGAGGACGCGCTCGAGCTCGAGGTAGGGGCGCAGGAGGCTCTCGTCCAGCGAGTAGCGTTCGCCGCGGACGAGGTTCGCGACATACGCCCAGTCCCAGGGCTCGAGCACGGCGCCCGGCTCGATCTCCTGCAGCCGCTCCTGCAGGACCTCGGCCTCGGCGCGGGCGTTGCGGACCGCGGCCGGCCCCACCCGGGTGAGGATCTGCATGACCGCCTCGGTCGACCCCGCGCAGCCGTCGGAGGCGACGTAGGCCGCGTAGTGCTCGTGGCCGAGCAGGGCGGCCTTCTCCGCCCGCAGCCGCGCCGTCCGCACGACGAGCTCCCGCGTGTCGTGCTCGCCCTCGAGCCCCCTGCCCACCGAGGCGTGGTGCAGCTCCTCGCGCAGCGACCGGTCGGCGAGCACGGCGAGCCGGGGCTGCCCGGTGGTGTTGACGAGCTCGACCAGCCAGCCGTCGAGACCCCGCGCCTCGGCGGCGGCGCGGGCACCCTCGAGGTCGGCCTCGTCGAGGCCCGCCAGCCGGTCCTGGTCGGTCACGTGCACGGCGGCGGCGTTGCGTCCGGCCACGGCGCGCTCGTTGAACTCGGCCGCCAGCGTGGCGAGCTCGGCGTTGATCGCCCGCAGCCGGGACTGCCCCGCCTCGTCGAGGGCGATGCCGCCCCGCTCGTAGCCCCGGACGGCCTCATGGAGCAGCCACGCCGTCTCCTCGTCCAGCGTCATGTCGCCGGCGTCCACCCGCGCCCGCAGGGCGAGGAGCCGGTCGTAGAGCCGGCGGTCGAGCATGATCGCGTCCCCGTGGGCCGCCAGGAGCGGGGCCAGCTCGGCGCGGATGGCGTCCCGGCGCGCATTGGTGTCGGCCGCCGCCACGGGCCAGAAGGCGTCCATCGATCGGCGCAGGGTCTGTCCGGAGCGTTCCCAGGCCTCGACGACGTTCTCGACGGTCGGCGCCGACGGGTCGGTGGCGACGGCGTCCAGCTCGCGCAGCTGCTCGGCCATGCCCTCGAGGATCGCCTCGCGGTAGTCCTCGTCCTGGAGGTCCGGGTAGGGCGGCAGGTGGTGGGGGAGGGCCGAGGGCGAGAGCAGGGGGTTGGTGCGCGTCATGCCTCGTAGTCAATCCCATCCCCGGGGTCCGTGTCGCCGGGCCCGCGCACTAGCGTGGTGGGTGCGCCCGCATTGACGGCGCCTATGCACCACATGCACACAAACGATCGACTCTGACTTTCGTTTCCGGGTCGATTCATATAGGTTCTATATCGGCAGTTCCCACCAGCACCGTAGCCAAGGAGCACGCATGAACCTCATGAACACCAAGATCCTCCCGTTCTCCACGACCGCCTTCAAGAGCGGCGAGTTCGTCGACGTGAGCGAGAAGGACGTCCTCGGCAAGTGGGCCATCTTCTTCTTCTACCCGGCGGACTTCACCTTCGTGTGCCCGACCGAGCTCGGTGACGTCGCGGACCACTACGAGGAGCTGCAGAAGCTCGGCGTCGAGGTCTTCTCCGTGTCCACCGACACGCACTTCGTGCACAAGGCCTGGCACGACACGTCCGACACGATCGGCAAGATCGACTACTACATGCTCGGCGACGCCAACGGCGTGATCACCAACAACTTCCAGAACATGCGCGAGGGCGCCGGCCTCGCCGACCGCGCCACCTTCCTGGTGGACCCGGAGGGCACCATCCAGTTCATGGAGGTCACGGCCGAGGGCATCGGTCGCAACGCGACCGAGCTGCTGCGCAAGGTCAAGGCCGCCCAGTACGTCGCCGCCCACCCGGGCGAGGTCTGCCCCGCCAAGTGGGAAGAGGGCGAGGCCATCCTCACCCCCGGCCTGGACCTCGTCGGCAAGATCTGACCTCACCTCGGGAGTCTCCCGAGCAGGTCGTATGGCGAGCCCACCCGCTCGCCGACGCACCACCACGTGCCGCGGCGGGTGGCCGGACCCCGGTCACCCGCCGCCGCCGTCCGGCCCACCCCAACCCCGCGCATCTACCCCACCTGACCTCACCTCGGCGCCGCGCAGCACCTGCGTCGCGCGCCCACCCCGCCGCCGTCTCGTCATACGCGATCCAAGGAGTGTCCCGTGCCCGTGCTCGACGCCGCCATGACCACCCAGGTCAAGTCCCTGCTCGTCAACGTCAAGGAGCCGATCGAGCTGGTCGCGTCCCTCGACGACCGACCCAAGGCCGGCGACATGCGTCAGCTCCTCGAGGAGATCGCGGCGCTGTCGGACCTGGTCAGCCTGCGCACGGACGGCACCTCGAGCCGTCGTCCGTCCTTCCGCATCGAGCGCGCGGGCACCGACGTGGGCGTCGAGTTTGCGGGCATCCCGCTCGGCCACGAGTTCACGTCGCTCGTCCTGGCGCTGCTGCAGGTGGGCGGGCACCCGATCAAGGAGGACGCCGAGACCATCGAGCAGGTCGCGGCGATCGACGGCGACTTCGAGTTCGTGACCTACATGTCGCTGTCCTGCCAGAACTGCCCCACGGTGGTCCAGGCCCTCAACGCCATGTCCGTCATCAACCCCCGGATCAAGCACACCGCCGTCGAGGGCTCGCTCTTCCAGGACGAGATCGAGGAGCACGGCATCAAGGCCGTCCCCACCGTCTACGTCAACGGCGAGCTGTTCGACTCCGGCCGCATGACGATGGCCGACATCCTCGGCCGGATCGACGCGGGCGCGGTGGACCGGGCGACCGAGAAGCTCAACGGCAAGGAGCCCTACGAGGTCCTCGTCGTCGGCTCCGGCCCGGCCGGCGCCGCCGCCTCCATCTACACCGCCCGCAAGGGGATCCGCACCGGCCTGGTCGGCGAGCGGTTCGGCGGGCAGGTGCTCGACACGATGGCGATCGAGAACTTCGTGTCCGTGTCCTACACCGAGGGTCCGCGCTTCGCGGACGCGCTCAAGGAGCACGTCGGCCAGTACGACGTCGACGTGGTCTCCGGCCCGGCGGCCACCGAGCTCGTGCCTGCCGACACCGAGGGTGGCTACCACACGGTGAAGTTCGGCGACGCCTCCCTGCAGGCCCGCTCCGTCGTGCTCGCCACCGGGGCGCGCTGGCGCCACATGGGCGTGCCCGGCGAGGAGGAGTACCGCAACAAGGGCGTGACCTTCTGCCCGCACTGCGACGGCCCGCTGTTCAAGGGCAAGCGCATCGCCGTCATCGGCGGCGGCAACTCCGGCGTGGAGGCCGCGATCGACCTGGCCGGCGTCGTCGGCCACGTCACCCTGATCGAGTTCCTCGACGAGATGCGCGCCGACCAGGTCCTGCAGGACAAGCTGCACAGCCTGCCCAACGTCGACGTCATCCTGTCCGCCCGGACCACCGAGGTCGTCGGCGACGGCAAGCAGGTCACGGGTCTGCGCTACGAGGACCGCGCGTCCGGCGAGGCCAAGGAGCTGCAGCTCGAGGGGATCTTCGTCCAGATCGGCCTGCTGCCCAACACCGAGTGGCTCAAGGGCGCGGTCGAGCTGACCGAGCGCGGCGAGCTGGTCGTGGACGCGATGGGCCGCACGTCGGTCCCGGGCGTCCTCGGCGCCGGGGACTGCACCAACGTCCCCTACAAGCAGATCGTCGTGGCGCAGGGCGCCGGAGCGACGGCCGCGCTGTCCGCCTTCGACCACCTGATCCGCACCTCGGCCCCGTCCCCGGCGATGGCCTGACGGGTCCCCCGTGAACCTCAGAGACCTGGAGTACCTCGTCGCCCTGGCGGACCACCGGCACTTCGGCCGGGCGGCCGCTGCGGCATACGTCAGCCAACCCACCCTGTCCACCCAGCTCAAGAAGCTCGAGACCGAGCTCGGCGTGGACCTCGTCGAGCGCGGCACCCGCCAGGTGCTGCTGACGGGCGCGGGGGAGCGCGTGGTCGAGCGGGCCAGGTCGATCCTGGGGCAGGCCCAGGACATCCGCGACATCGCCCGCTCCGCCCGGGACCCCCGGGCGGGGCGGCTGCGGCTGGGGTTCTTCCCCACGCTGGGGCCCTACCTGCTGCCCCACGTGGTGCCGGCGCTCCGCGAGCGGCTGCCGGACGCCGAGCTGCTGCTCACCGAGGCCAAGACCGGTGAGCTGCGCGAGCAGCTGCTGGCGGGCACGCTGGACGCCGCCCTCATCGCCCTGCCGGTCGTGGACGACGCCCTGCACGTGCGGCCGTTGTTCCGTGAGGACTTCCTGCTCGCGGTGCCCGCCGACCACGAGCTGGCGGGCGAGACCGGGAGGCTGCCCGCCGAGCGGCTCGCCGGCGAGGACCTCCTCCTGCTGGCGGAGGGTCACTGCCTGCGGGACCAGGCGCTGGACGTCTGCCAGACCGCCGGGGCCCGGGAGCAGTCCGGCTTCCAGGCCACCAGCCTGGAGACGCTGCGCCACATGGTCGCCGCGGGCGTCGGCACCACCCTGCTGCCGCGCCTGGCAGTGTCGCCGCCGAGCCGCAACCCGGACGGGGTCGTGCTGCGCGAGTTCGTGGGGGCGGCGCCGCACCGCGACATCGCGATGGTCTGGCGACGCAGCAGCGTGCAGGCGCCCCTCCTCGACGAGGTGGCCGAGGTGCTGGGCCGCCTGCCGGCCGGGCTCGTCACCCCGCTCTGACGCGCGGCTGCGGGTCGGTCCAGCCGTCCGCGCTGCCTCGTCGGTCAGTGTGCGGAGTGGCCCTCGGCCGGCTCGCCCTTGCCGCGCTTGACGAGGTGCAGGATCGTCACGATCACCGCCCCGACCGCCAGCCCCACGATCGCCGAGCAGATGGTGTTGGTCAGCCAGCCCAGGACCCCGCCGAGCGGTCCGGTCGCGTGCTTGACGGCCTCCTCCAGGTGGTGGACGAAGGCGTACGGCGGGGGCCAGCCCAGCGTGTCGACCCCCATGAGCAGGATGTGGCCACCGACCCACAGCATGGCCACGGTGCCGATGATCGCCAGCCAGCGCAGGAGCACGGGCATCGCCTTGACCAGGCCGTTGCCGATCGACTGCGACGCGCCGTTGCTCTGCTTGGCCAGGTGCAGGCCGATGTCGTCCATCTTGACGATCAGGGCGACGAAGCCGTAGACGCCGAGCGTGATGAAGATGGCCACGATCACCAGCGTGATGGCCCGGGTCCAGAAGGCCTCCTTGGCGACCTCGTTGAGGGCGATGACCATGATCTCGGAGGACAGGATGAAGTCCGTGCGGATGGCGCCGGACGTCATGGTCCCCTCGGCCTCCTCCCCGCTCATGGTCGCCGTCGCCTCGTCGGCGTCGTGCCCGTGGCCCGAGACCTTCTCCCAGATCTTCTCCGCGCCCTCGAAGCACAGGTAGGTGCCACCGAGCATCAGCAGGGGGGTGAGCGCCCACGAGGCGAACTGGCTGAGCAGCAGGGCCGCCGGCAGGATGAAGAGCAGCTTGTTGCGCAGGGAGCCGATCGCGATCTTCTTGATCATCGGCAGCTCGCGGTCGGGCGTGAACCCGGTGACGTAGCGCGGCGTCACCGCGGTGTCGTCGACCACCACGCCGGCGGCCTTGGCGCTGGCCCGCCCGGCGGCGGCGCCGACGTCGTCGACGGAGGCGGCGGCCAGCTTGGCCATGGTGGCGATGTCGTCGAGCAGGGCAGCGAGTCCGCCGGCCATGGAGGTCCTCCGAGGGTCGGGATGGGTGCGAGGGGAGTCTAGAGCGAGCACAGCACGGGAGGGGCGTTGGGAGTGCGCAGGGAGTGCGCGGGGCACGAGGGCGCGCAGGGCGTCGAGAAGGGCCCGCCCCACGATACGTGGCGCGGACCCTCGCCGGGCGCGATGCTGCGGACCGGACGACGGGCCGGCGACGCGGTGCCGCCGCCGGCCCGTCGCCCGGCGGATCAGATGTCGCGGAAGGTGCTGACGCCCGCACCGAGGGCGGTGAGCCGCTCGGCGAGGTCCTCGTAGCCGCGGTTGATGACGTAGACGTTGCGCAGCACCGACGTGCCCGGGGCCGCCAGCATCGCCAGGAGCACGACCACGGCGGGACGCAGCGCGGGCGGGCACACCACCTCGGCCGGACGCCAGCGGGTCGGCCCGCTGATCATCACCCGGTGCGGGTCGAGGAGCTGCACGTTGCCGCCCACGCGGGTCAGCTCGGTGAGGTAGATCGCGCGGTTCTCGTAGACCCAGTCGTGGATCATCGTGGTGCCCTCGGCCGTCGCCGCGATGAGGGCGAAGAACGGGAGGTTGTCGATGTTGAGCCCTGGGAAGGGCAGCGGGTGGATCTTGTCCCGCGGCGCCGTCAGCGGCCCAGGCACGTGCGTCAGGTCGACCAGGCGGGTCTTGCCGTTGCCCGAGAGGTACTCCTCGGACAGGGTGTAGCGCATCCCCATGGTCTCGAGGGTCGCGAGCTCGATCTCCATGAACTCGATGGGGACCCGCTTGATGGTGATCTCGGACTTGGTCACCACACCGGCGGCGAGCAGGGACATGGCCTCGATCGGGTCCTCCGAGGGGGAGTACTCGACGTCGCGGTCGATCACGCGCTGGCCGCGGACCGTGAGGGTGGTGGTCCCGATGCCGTCGACCTCGACCCCGAGCTCCTGGAGGAAGAAGCAGAGGTCCTGGACCATGTAGTTGGGCGAGGCGTTGCGGATGACGGTCTCGCCCTCGTAGCGGGCAGCGGCCATCAGGACGTTCTCGGTCACGGTGTCGCCGCGCTCCGTCAGCACGATCGCCCGGCGCGGCCAGGTGTCGGGGGAGACCTCGGCCTGGTAGGCCCCCTGGGTCGCCTCGACGGCGAGCCCGAAGTGGCGCAGGGCGATGAGGTGGGGCTCGACCGTGCGGGTGCCGAGGTCGCAGCCTCCGGCATACGGCAGGGAGAAGTCGTCGAACTCGTGCAGGAGGGGGCCGAGGAACATGATGATCGTGCGGGTGCGCTTGGCCGCGGCCTCATCCATCGAGGCAAGGTCGATGGTGGCGGGGGGCGTGATGCGCAGGTCGTTGCCGCCGTCGACCCACTCGGTGCGGACGCCGATGCTGCTCAGGACCTCGAGGATCCGATTGACCTCCTCGATCTTGGCGAGGTTGCGCAGGGTGGTCGTGCCCTTGTTGAGCAGGGAGGCGCACAGGGTCGCGACGGCGGCGTTCTTGGAGGTGCGCACCTCGATCGACCCGGCGAGGCGACGCCCGCCCTCGATGCGTAGGTGCTGGGGCCCGGAGTGGCCCATGGAGACGAATTCGGCCTCCAGCTCCTTGCCCAGGGCGGCCAGCACGTCGAGGCTCAGGTCGTGGTCGCCCGCCTCGATCTGCTCGATGTCGGTGCCGGTCATCCCGACCCGCTCGGCGAGGTCCTGGGTGGTGAACCCGCGTCGGACGCGCGCCTCGCGGACGAGCGTGCCGATGCGGCGGAGGTAGCCATCAGTCATGCCTTCCATCGTAGGTCAGCGAGAGCCGCTCGCCCGGATTCGTCCGCCTCCTCGGAGTGGCACCAGGGCAGACGGCGAGGAGCGCGGTGACGTCCCCCGACGACGGTCGTTGCTCGTGCGCAGGCCGCCCGGACGGTGCGCCGGCGTCGATGGACCGGTCCGACCATGCTGCCACGCAGCCTGGCCGGACCGGTGAACCCGTCGCTCGGTCAGCGGGTTGCGTCGGCGGCCCCCGCGGGCAGGAAGCGACGCCCCGTGACGCGCTCCGACGTGCCGGTCCGGTCGAGCAGCGGCGTGAGCCCGCCGTTCCAGAACTGGAAGCCGGCACCGGTGATCATGGCCAGGTCTAGGTCCATGGGGGCGCTGACGACGCCGCCGTCCAGCATGATCCGGGCCTCCTCGGCCAGGCCCGCCAGCACGCGCTCGCGCACCTGCTCCGCGGTCAGGACCTCAGGGTCCGCCGGCGTCTCGTGCAGGGCCAGGACCTCCGGGTCCAGCACCGTGCGCCCGTCGACCTTGGTGTAGTAGCCACGCTTGCCCGCCTCGACCACGCGACGCAGGTTGGGCGAGACGTAGAACCGGTCGGGGAAGGCCGCGGCGAGCGTCTCGTTGTTGTGCAGCGCGATGGCCGGACCGACCAGGCCCATGAGGACGAACGGCGGCATGGGGGCGACCCCTGCGAAGCCCTGGTCCGCCACGTCGACCGGCGTCCCGGCGTCGACGATGCGCGCCATGTCGGACATGAACCGACCGAGTAGCCGGTTGACGATGAAGGACGGTGAGTCCGCGCACAGCACGGTGGTCTTCTTGAGCGTCCTGCCGACGGCGAAGGCCGTGGCCAGCGTCGCGTCGTCGGTGCGCTCGCCCGAGATGATCTCGAGCAGCGGCATGACGGCGACCGGGTTGAAGAAGTGGAAGCCCACCACGCGCTCGGGGTGCTGCAGCCGCGAGGCCATCTCGGTGATGGACAGCGACGAGGTGTTGGTGGCGAGCACGCACTCGGGCGAGACCACGGCCTCGACCTCGGCCCACACCTGCTGCTTGACCGACATCTCCTCGAAGACCGCCTCGACGACGAAGCCGGCGTCGGCCATGCCGTCCTTGGACGTGTCCCCGGTGATGAGGGCCTTGTAGCGGTTGACCTGGTCGGCGCTCAGCCGACCCTTGGCCGCGAGCGTGTCGATCTCGGTGTGGACGTAGCCAACTCCCTTGGCGACCCGCTCCTCGTCGAGGTCGGTCATGACGACCGGCATCTCGAGGCGCCGGACGAAGAGCAGCGCCAGCTGGCTTGCCATCAGGCCGGCCCCGACGATCCCCACCTTGGTCACGGGGCGCGCGAGCGCCTTGTCGGGGGCACCGGCGGGTCGCTTGGCCCGCTTCTGCACCAGGTCGAAGGCGTAGAGCCCGGCGCGCAGCTCGTCGCTCATGAGCAGGTCGCCGAGGGCCTCGTCCTCGGCCGCGAAGCCCTCCTCGCGGCTCGTCGTGCGAGCCGCCGCCAGCAGGTCCAGGGCGCGGTATGCCGCCCGCGACCGGCCACCCGTGCGCTGCGTCACGGTGCGCCGGGCCGCCGCGACGGCGGCGTCCCAGCGGGACTCGTCGCGGTCGACCTCGGGGCGCTCGACGGTGACGGCGCCGGTGAGGACGTCCGCCGCCCAGGCGACGGAGCGAGCGAGGAAGTCCGCGGGCTCGAGCACCTCGTCGTACATCCCCAGGCGGGCCGCCTGGACACCGCTCAGCATGCGGTTGTTGGACAGCGGGTTGTCGACCACGACCGTGAGGGCGCCCTCGACGCCGACGAGGTTGGGCAGCATCCAGCAGCCGCCCCAGCCGGGCACGAGGCCCAGGAAGACCTCGGGGAGCGCGACGGCGGGGACCGAGGAGCTGACGGTGCGGTAGTCGCAGGCGAGGGCGATCTCGACGCCGCCGCCCATGGACGCGCCGTTGACGAAGGCGAAGGACGGGACGCCCAGCGAGGACAGCCGGGAGAATACCTCGTGCCCGAGCAGGCCCATGGCGACGGCCTGCTCGCGGTCGGTCACGCGCGGGACGCCCGTCAGGTCGGCCCCCACGGCGAACACGAAGGGCTTGCCGGTCACGCCGACGGCGGCGATCTCGCCGGCGGCGGCGCGCTCGGCGCAGCGGTCGAGGACGTCGCGCAGCTCCAGCAGGCCGCGCGGGCCGAAGGTGCTGGGGCGGGTGTGGTCGTGGCCGTTGTCGAGGGTGATCAGCGCCATGGTCCCGACGCCGCCGGGGAGCTGGACGTCGCGCTCGAGCGCGTGGGTGACGACCTCGTCGTCGAAGGCTGCCAGCAGGTCGGTGTCGGTCATCGCTGCTGCTCCTGCGGGTCGGTGGACGGGCGGTAGTCGGCGTGGTGCGGGTTCTCCCAGATGACGGCGCCGCCCATGCCGATGCCGATGCACATCGCGGTCATGCCGTAGCGCACCTCGGGGTGCTCGGCGAAGTGGGCGGCCAGCTGGGTCATGAGGCGGACGCCGGACGAGGCGAGCGGGTGGCCGGTGGCGATCGCGCCACCCCAGGGGTTGACCCGGGCGTCGTCGTCGGCGATGCCGAAATGCTCGAGGAAGGCCAGCACCTGCACGGCGAACGCCTCGTTGAGCTCGAACAGCCCGATGTCCTCGATGCTCAGGCCGGCCTGGGCGAGGGCCTTCTCGGCGGCCGGGACCGGGCCGTAGCCCATGACCTCGGGCTCGACCCCGACGAAGGAGTAGGTGACCATCCGCATCTTGACGGGCAGCCCCAGCTCGGTCGCGGCCTCCTCGGACGCGAGCAGGCAGGCGGTGGCGCCGTCGTTGAGCCCGGCGGCGTTGCCGGGGGTGACCCGCCCGTGAGGACGGAACGGCGTCTTGAGCGTGGCCAGGTCCGCCATGGTCACCCCGGGGCGGGGCGGCTCGTCGGCCGTGGCCAGGCCCCAGCCCTGCTCCGCGGAGCGGACCGCGACCGGGACCAGGTCGGGCTGGACCTTGCCGGCGGCGTAGGCCTCGGCCAGCTTGCGCTGCGAGCCCACGGCGAAGGCGTCGCTGCGCTCCTTGGTCAGGCTCGGGTAGCGGTCGTGGAGGTTCTCGGCGGTCTTGCCCATGACCAGCGCGGACTCGTCGACGAGCCGCTCGGACACGATCCGCGGGTTGGGGTCGACGCCCTCACCCATCGGGTGCCGTCCCATGTGCTCGACTCCTCCGGCCACGACGACATCGGTGGCGCCCATCGCGATGGACCCGGCGGACGTGGTGACGGCCGTCATGGCACCGGCGCACATGCGGTCGATCGAGTAGCCCGGGACGGTGCTGGGCAGTCCGGACAGCAGCGCTGCCATCCGGCCGAGGGTGAGCCCCTGGTCGCCGATCTGGGTGGTGGCCGCGACGGCGACCTCCCCGATGCGCTCGGGTGGCAGGGACGGGTTGCGGCGGACGAGCTCGCGGATGCAGGCGATGACCAGGTCGTCGGCGCGGGTCTGGGCATAGATGCCCTTGTCCCCGGCTCGGCCGAACGGCGTGCGGACGCCGTCGACGAAGACGACCTCGTGCAGGGTGCGGGGCACGGTGGCCTCCCAGGTCGAGGTGATCGGTACCCGTCGGATGCTACTTGCGGGTAATCCCGATGTCAGCACCAGCGCGCCGGGACGTGACGGGACCCACGTGCCGAGCCCCACGTGACGGGACCCACGCGCCGAACCCCGTCCTCCGGCCTAGGCCCGCGGGGGATAGGGGTTGTCCGACGCGGCCTCGGCCAGCAGCGGGGAGACGAGGGCCGCCTGCCACGGTCGGGCTCCGAGGTCGAGGAGGATCTCGCTGAAGCCGTGGGCCGACTCGTCCTCCGGGGGCGCCCAGATGACGCGCCGCCGCGTGTCGGGGGTGAGGAGGTTCTCCGCAGGGATGCTCACGCTGGCGCTCAGCCCGGTGACGAGCTCCTTGACGGCGCCGAGCCGGGCCGCGGCGACCGGGTCCTTGTCGGCCCAGGCACGTTGCGGGGGTGGTCCCTCGCTGGGGAGGTGGTATGCCGGGAGCTCGTCCTCCGGCAGGAGCATCGCGCGGTCCACGGCGGCGAGCCACACCTGCGGGTTGCGCTGCACGGCGCGGGGGGTGCGGCGGGGGCCGTCCGCGCCGGACGGCAGGGCCAGCTCGACGATCGCGGCGTCGCCGAGCACGCGTCCGGGGCTGCAGTCCCGGTCCTGGGCCAGGCGGTCCCGGGTCTCCCACAGCTCGCGCACGACCGCCAGGCCGCGCCGCGTGCGGACCTTGTGCAGGCCGGAGGTCTTGCGCCACGGGTCGACCTTGGGCGCCGGTCCGCGGAAGTGGGTGAGGGCCTCGAACTCCTCGGCGGCCCAACCGGACTTGCCCTGGGAGCGCAGGTCCTCGTCCACGGCGTCGCGCAGGTCCACGAGCACCTCGACGTCGAGCGCGGCATAGACGAGCCACGGCTCGGGCAGGGGCCGGGTGGACCAGTCCTGGGCGCTGTGCTCCTTGGCGAGGGTGATGCCGAGGTAGTGCTCCATCGCGGCGGCCAGTCCCACGCGGGGCCGGCCGGCGAGCCGCGAGCCGAGCTCGGTGTCGAACAACCGGGTGGGGTGCAGCCCCAGGTCCGCGAGGCACGGCAGGTCCTGGGTCGCGGCGTGCAGCACCCACTCGACGTCGGCGATCACGTCCTGCAGCTCGGACAGGTCGGGGCACATGACGGGGTCGATCAGCCAGGTGCCGGACCCGGCCCGGCGCAGCTGCACGAGGTAGGCCTTCTGCCCGTAGCGGAAGCCGGAGGCGCGCTCGGCGTCGATGGCGATCGGGCCGTGCCCGGCGGCGACGGAGGCGACCAGCTCCCGCAGGCGACGCTCGTCCTCGACCACGGGCCGCAGCGGCTCCGCGGGCGCCGAGACCAGGCGGGGCTCGGGGGTCTCCGCAGGAGCGTCCGCGGTGGGGTCGTCGATAGAGGTCAGGTCCGTCACGCCCTCCAACCTAACGCCCCGCGAGAGGTGTCCCGCGGCGACGTCCCGGCGGTCAGGTGATGAGGCCGCGGCGGAGCGCGGTGTAGGTCATCGCGGCCCGGTCACCGGTGCCGAGCTTGCGGGCGATGCGCGCCAGGTGGCTCTTGACCGTCAGGGCCGAGAGGCCGAGGGAGGCCCCGACCTCCTTGTTGGTCTTGCCCTGCGACACCAGCTGCAGGACCTCGACCTCGCGGGCGGAGAACTGCTCGTTGCCGGCTCCCCGGGTCCCCGGACCGGCCGGCGGCTGCCCGCCGGTGCGGATGTAGGCCCGGACACCGGTCTTGAGCGCACCCCGGACGTAGATCGGGTCCTCGGAGTCCGACAGCACGATCGTGCGACGCCACCCCCGGGCGCGCAGCTCGTGCAGGAGCGGGATGCCGGAGCCGTCCGGCAGGGTCAGGTCGGCGATGCAGAACTCGCCGGCCGGCACCTCGCGCGCCACGATGCGGGCGCGCTCGATGGTCTGCGCCTCGATGATGTGCCCCTCGGTGATGCGGCCGAGCGCGCGGCGCACCATGGCTCCCGTGTGCGGCCCCGCCGAGATGACCATGGCGCTGATGGGCTGCGGGCGTGCCATCCGGGCGTTCTTGGTGATGACGCTCACGGTGCCCCCTCCGTCTCTCCTGCACGACAGTGCTGATGTTGAAGACTGTAGAACAGGACTAGTGCCGAACGGGTGAGATTGGCCGACTTTCGTGACTGCCCGTGGTCACCGACGCGAGGTGAGCAGGGCGACGCCCTCCGGCAGCGGGGGCAGTCCCCCCAACGTGCACAGCAGCTGGGTCCAGGCCTCGAAGTGTGCCGCCAGGTCGTCGTCGACCGGCGTCCACGAGGCGCGGATCTCCATCTCGACCGTCGTCGCCTCGCCCTCGAGCTCACCGAACCGCTCGCTCACCACGTGGGTGACGGTGCCGGCCAGGGCGGTCGCGCTCGCCCCGGCGTCCGCGATGGCGTCCTCGAGCCAGGTCCAGCCCACCGCCCCGAGGGCGGGGTCGCCGGCGAGCTCGGTCTCCAGCGCGGCCTTGGCGAAGGTCACGACCCGCCACTGCCCCTCCCACTGCTCGGGGGAGGACGGGTCGTAGAGCACGACGAACCGGCCGGAGGCGACGTCCTCGTCGGTGCGCCGGTCGGGCACGACGTCGGCGGCCAGGGCCACGGAGAAGGGCGCCAGCCGCCCGGGGGCAGGCACCTCCTCGACGAGCACCTCGGGCCGACGCCGGGCGTCGCGCAGCCGGGCGAGCACCGCGTCGAACCGGCGCGCGCTGTCGTCCGTGAGGGGTCGATCGGCCACCTCACGAGGCTATGCGGACGACCACGCGAGGCCCGGGCGGCGCGCCGACCGCCCGGTCGGTCGTGCGAGGATCGTGCGCGTGGACACCCCTGCAGCCAGCCCGGCTCCCTCGACCCCGGCCGACAGCCTTCTCGTGCGCGCCGCCCGCCGTCAGCCCGTGCCCCACCCCCCGGTGTGGTTCATGCGCCAGGCCGGTCGCTCCCTCCCGGAGTACCGCGCGGTGCGTGAGGGCACCACGATGTTCGAGGCCTGCCGCAACCCGGAGCTCACCACCGAGATCACCCTGCAGCCCGTGCGCCGTCATCACGTCGACGCCGCGATCTTCTTCAGCGACATCGTGGTGCCGCTGGCCGCCGTCGGGGTCGACGTCGACCTCGTGGCCGGCGTCGGGCCGGTCATGGCCGAGCCGTTCCGCACCCGGGCCGACCTGGACCGGGTCCCGGAGCTGAGCCCGGACATGGTCCCGTACGTCACCGAGGCGGTCCGCCAGACCGTCGCCGCGCTCGGTGGGACGCCCCTCATCGGGTTCGCCGGAGCGCCGTTCACCCTGGCGTCATACCTGGTCGAGGGTGGGCCGTCCAAGAACCACGAGCGCACCAAGGCCCTCATGCACGGGGACCCGCAGCTGTGGCACGATCTGTGCGCCCGGCTCGCCCAGATCTCCGGCACCTTCCTGCGGGTGCAGGCCGAGGCCGGGGCCTCCGCCGTCCAGCTGTTCGACTCCTGGGTCGGGGCCCTTCCCCGCCGCACCTACGAGGCGCAGGTGCAGGAGCACTCCGCCGCCGTCCTGCGCACGGTGGCCGAGGCGACCGACGTGCCGCGCATCCACTTCGGGGTCGGCACGGGGGAGCTGCTCCCGGCGATGGGAGCGGCCGGGGCCGACGTCGTGGGCGTCGACTACCGCGTGAACCTCCTCGACGCCGTCGAGCGCCTCGGACCGGGGTATGCCGTGCAGGGCAACCTCGACCCGGCGCTGCTGTTCGCGCCCTGGGACGCCCTGGAGCGCGAGGTCCGACGCATCGTGGACGAGGGCCGCGAGGCTCCGGGCCACATCTTCAACCTCGGCCACGGGGTCCTGCCCAGCACGGATCCGACGGTGATCACCCGCGTCGTCGAGCTCGTCCACGAGCTGGGCCGGTAGCATGGGTGCTCGCGCCCGGTCCCGCCGGACGCCGCTCTCGACCCGTCCCGCCCGACGGCCCACCACCGGGCCGTCCCGACAGATGGTTGCCGCATGACCGTAGTCAAGATCGTCCTCGAGGTGCTGCTCGTCCTGGGCGGCCTCTTCCTGACCCTGCTGATCCTGCTCCACAAGGGCAAGGGCGGCGGCATGTCCGACATGTTCGGCGGCGGGGTGTCCAACACCCTGGGCGGGTCCAGCGTGGCCGAGCGCAACCTCGACCGCTTCACCATCGCCGTCGCGATCGTCTGGTTCGCGTGCGTCGTCGCGCTCGGGCTGATCCAGCGGTTCAGCGGCTGACGGCAGCCGCTCACCGGAGCCGGCGGCTCCCTGCGGAGCCGCCCTCCCACGCACTTGCGGGCACCTGGGCCCGCCCCGGTCCTGCAGCCAGTCGGGACCGGTAGCTCGAGGAGAAACCCATGTCGGGTGGTAACGCCATCAGGGGCAGCCGCATCGGAGCAGGCCCCATGGGCGAGGTGGAGCGCGGCGAGTCCGCGCCGCGGCTCGTCATCAGCTACTACTGCGCCCGCGGTCACGAGACCCGCCCGGCCTTCTCGCAGGAGGCCGGCGACGACGTCCCGGCCGAGTGGGACTGCCAGCGGTGCGGGCTGCCCGCCGGGCTCGACCCGGACGACCCACCCAACCCGCCGCGCACCGAACCCTACAAGACCCACCTGGCGTACGTGAAGGAACGACGCAGCGACGCCGACGGCCAGGCGCTGCTCGACGAGGCGCTCGCCGGTCTGCGGCGCCGCGGCCTGATCACGTAGCAGCGCGGCCGGATCACGTAGCAGAGGTCCCGCCCCGGTCGCCGACCACCATCGTCGGGCGGCCCGGGGCGGGTCGGCCGGTCAGGCAAGCTCGAACAGGGCAGGTCGATCAGGGCAGGTCGATCAGGGCAGGTCGGCGGCAGCGGCCTCGTCGACCAGCCAGAGCGTCCGGCGCCGACCGGTGACGCCGGCGGCGGGCGCCTCGTTCACGTCGGCCCCTCCGGTCGCAGCCGCGACGGCCTGGGCCTTGTCGCCGCCCGCGACCAGCAGCCACACCTCGTCGGCCGAGCACAGCACCGGCAGCGTCAGCGACAGCCGGGCCGGCGGAGGCTTGGGCGAGTCCTCCTCGGGCACCACGGTGCGGTCGGTGAGGCCGAGCGTGTCCTTGCCGGGGAAGAGGCTGGCGACGTGCGCGTCGGGGCCGACGCCGAGCATCACCACGTCGAAGGTCGGTGCGCCCTCGCCCCCGCGGTCCGACGTCCCCGCCACCCGCGCGAGCTCGGCGGCGTAGCGCTCGGCCGCCGCACCGATGTCGTCGCCCTCGGGATCGTCGATCGCGGGCATCTCGTGGACGTGCTCGGGGTCCAGCCCCAACGCGTCCATGCGGCCGAGCCCCGCCTCGCGCGCCTGGGTGGCGTTGCGGTCTGCGGACTCGCGGTCGACATACCGCTCGTCGCCCCACCACAGGTGCACGAGCTCCCACGAGACTGCAGGGGCGGCGGGGGAGTCGACGAGCGCCTCGATCAAGGCGTTGCCCATCGAGCCGCCGGTGAGGACGACGTGCGCCTCGCCGTGCTGGGCCTGCGCGTCCGTGATCGCCGTGACGAGGCGGGCGGCGATGGCGGCGGCGAGGGTCGCCTTGTCGGGGTGGACGATCACCTGCGAGGTCATGAGGATGCCTTCTTGCCGGTGGACTTCTTCGTGGACGACTTCGTGGTGGTGGACCTGGAGCCGGACGACTTCGTCGCGGCCGGCTTCTTGGTCGCGGATGCCTCCGCGGCCGGCGCGCTGCCCTGGCCGACCGTCGGCCCGTCGGAGACGCGGCTGCCGATGCGCTTCTGCCCCTCGGCACGGTGCCCGACCTCGGAGTCCGTCGCCTTGTCGGTCGCCACCACCTGGTCGCGCTCGGTGTCGACGGTCACCATGTCGCTGGACGTCTGCCGCGACCTCTCGCCGGCACGGCGGGCCATCAGGCGCGCCTCGTCCGGCGACGGCGCCTTGCCGGCCCGCACGAGGGCGCTCGCCAGCGAGGACCGGTCGGTCACGCGCCGCAGCCCCTCGACCAGGGCGAGCTCGTAGACCTCGTCGGGGTCGAGCCGGCGCAGCTCGTCGGTCAGGCAGTCCGCGTCGGACCGGCGCGTGAGCCCCACCCGGCGGACGGGCTGATCGGGGTGCGAGAGGGTGGCGATGGTGGTGCCCTCGGGCCGGACCAGGTCCAGGGGGCCGGAGGGTCGGTCGAGGCGGACGCTGATCAGGCCCGAGCCCTGGGGGCTGCGGCCTCGCGTCACCGGCACGTCCAGGGCCTCGGCGAGCCAGCCCGCGAGCAGGTCGGTGGCGGAGGAGTCGATGCCGCCGACCACGACCGCGCCTGTGACCGGCTCGTAGGGCTGCTGGTCGAGCGCCGCCGCGAGCAGGGCCCGCCACAAGGTGATGCGGGACCAGGCGAGGTCGGTGTCGCCCGGGGCGTAGTTCTTGGCCCGGCGCTTGAGCTCGGCGTGCGGGTTCTTGGCGACGGCCGAGTCGTTGATGCGACGCTGGCACATCGCGCCGACGGGGTCGCTCGCCAGGTCGGTGGGCGCATCGCAGGGCCACCACCCGACGACGGGGGAGTCCGGCAGCAGCAGCGGCAGCACGAGCGCCTCGCCGTGGCCGTTGACCTCGCCGTACAGACGCATCACGACGACCTCGGAGGCCCCGGCGTCCCCGCCGATACGGATCTGCCCGTCGACGCGGCTGGAGCCCCGGCGGTTGCCGTGGACCAGCGCGACCACGCGGCACGGATGCATGTGCGAGGCCTCGATGGCCGACTCGATGGCATCCTCGGCCCGGTCCTCGTCCACGACGATGATGAGCGTGAGCACCCGGCCGAGGGCCATGGCTCCGCTGTCGTTGCGGATCTGGACGAGCTTCTTGGTGAGGGCGGAGGTCGAGGTGTTGGGCAGGTCGATGATCACGGCATCCTCCACTCGCGGCCGTCACGGGCCATCATCTCGTCGGCACTGGCGGGTCCCCACGTGCCGCTGGGGTAGGGCTCGGGCCGGCCGTTCGCCGCCCAGTACTCCTCGACCGGGTCGAGGATGCCCCAGGACAGCTCGACCTCCTCGTTGCGCGGGAACATCGACGGCGCCCCGAGCAGGACGTCGAGGATGAGCCGCTCGTAGGCCTCGGGGGACTTCTCGGTGAACGAGTTGCCGTAGGTGAAGTCCATGGTCACGTCGCGGACCTCCATCTGCGCGCCCGGCACCTTGGAGCCGAAGCGGAGCGTGATGCCCTCGTCCGGCTGGACCCGGATGACGATGGCGTTCTGCCCCAGCTCCTCGGTCTCCGTGTCGTTGAACGGCAGGTGGGGGGCCCGCTTGAAGACCACGGCGATCTCGGTGACCCGCTTGCCCAGCCGCTTGCCGGTCCGCAGGTAGAAGGGGACGCCGGCCCAGCGGCGGGTGTCGACCTCGACCTTCATGGCGGCGTAGGTCTCGGTCGTCGAGCCGGGCTTCATGCCCTCCTCGTCGAGGAAGCCGACGACCTTCTCGCTGCCCTGCCAGCCCTCGGCGTACTGCCCCCGGGCGGTCGAGGCGCCGAGGTCGTCGGGCAGCCGCACCGAGGCGAGCACCTTCTCCTTCTCGGCCCGAAGGTGCTGGGCGGTGAAGGCGGTCGGCTCCTCCATCGCCGTCAGCGCGAGCAGCTGGAGCAGGTGGTTCTGGATGACGTCGCGGGCCGCGCCGATGCCGTCGTAGTAGCTGGCCCGACCGGCCACGCCGATGTCCTCGGCCATGGTGATCTGCACGTGGTCGATGTGGTGGGAGTTCCAGACCGGCTCGAACAGCTCGTTGGCGAAGCGCAGGGCCAGGAGGTTCTGGACCGTCTCCTTGCCGAGGTAGTGGTCGATGCGGAAGACCGAGTCCGGGGCGAAGACGCCCTCGACGATGTCGTTGAGCTCGCGCGCCGACTCGAGGTCGTGGCCGAAGGGCTTCTCGATGACGACACGGCGCCACTGGCCCGGCTCGGCCTCGGCCAGGCCGCTGCGTTCGAGCTGCTGGCACACCTGCCCGAAGAAGCCCGGCGGGATCGACAGGTAGAACGCGGTGTTGCCACCGGTGCCGCGATCGCGCTCCAGCTGCTGCACCGTCTCGGCGAGCAGGTCGAAGGCCTCCTCGTCGTCGAACGTGCCGGGCACGAAGCGGATGCCCTCGGCGAGGGCCTTCCACGTCGACTCGCGGAACGGCGTGCGCGCGTGCTCCTTGACGGCGTCGTGGACGATCTGGCCGAAGTCCTGGTCCGCCCAGTCGCGCCGGGCGAAGCCCACGAGCGAGAAGCCCGGCGGCAGCAGGCCCCGGTTGGCGAGGTCGTAGATCGCCGGCATGACCTTCTTGCGGGACAGGTCGCCGGTCACGCCGAACAGCACCAGGGCGCACGGGCCCGCGATGTTGGGGAGGCGCTTGTCCCGGACGTCCCGGAGGGGGTTGTGGTCGGCGGTGACTGCGGTGGGGCTCACGTGTGGTCTCCCGTCAGCGGTGGGTGCTCCCGCGGCCGCTCAGCGGCCGGGCGGGTGCGGTGCAACGTTATCGGAGTCGCACCGTGAGAGGGTCGTATGCCGCCGCGGCCCGCCGCACGACGTGCGAGGGTCCCCGCCGTGGTGGCGGGGACCCTCGCACGTCGCTGTGGTGGGGCCGGTCGGCAGCGGTGGGGCTGCTCGAGGTTCAGTGCTTGTCGAGCTCGCCCTGCACGGTCTCGAGGAGCTCGGTCCAGGACTTCTCGAACTTGTCGACGCCCTCGCGCTCGAGCTGCTCGACGACCTCGACGTACGAGATGCCCTGACGCTCCAGGGCGTCCATGACGGCGTCCGACTCGTCGTAGGTGCCGGTGATGGTGTCGCCGGTGATCTCGCCGTGGTCGGCCGCGGCGTCGAGGGTCTTCTCCGGCATGGTGTTGACCGTCTGGGGGGCGACCAGCTCGTCGACATACATCGTGTCCTTGTAGGCCGGGTCCTTAACGCCGGTCGAGGCCCACAGGGGACGCTGCACGTGCGCGCCGTCGTCGGCGAGGTTGGCCCAGCGCGGCGTGCCGAACTGCTCCTGCCAGGCCTGGTAGGCCAGGCGCGCGTTGGCCAGGCCGGCCTTGCCCTTGAGCGCGGCGGCCTCGTCGGTGCCGACCTCGTCGAGGCGCTTGTCGACCTCGGAGTCCACGCGGGACACGAAGAAGGACGCGACCGAGTGGATCTGCGACAGGTCCCGACCCGCCTCGCGAGCCTGCTCCACCCCAGTCATGAAGGCGTTCATGACGGCGCGGTAGCGGTCCAGGCTGAAGATGAGCGTCACGTTGACCGAGATGCCCTCCGCCAGGACCCGGCTGATCGCCGGCAGACCCTCGACCGTGGCCGGGATCTTGATCATGACGTTGGGCCGGTCGACCGCGGCATACAGCTCCTTGGCGACCTGCACGGTCCGCTCGGTGTCGTGCGCCAGCCGGGGATCCACCTCGATGGACACGCGGCCGTCGACGCCGTCGGTGCGGTCGTAGACGGGACGCATGATGTCGCAGGCGTCCCGGACGTCGGTGGTGGTCAGGGCGAACACCGACCGCTCCACGTCCGCGCCCTCGGCGATGAGCTCCTTGACCTGGGGCGTGTACTTCTCGCCCTTGGCCAGGGCCGACGCGAAGATCGAGGGGTTGGTGGTGACCCCCACGACGCCCTTGGTGTCGACGACCTCCTGCAGGTTGCCGGTGGAGATGCGCTCTCGGGACAGGTCGTCCAGCCAGATGGAGACGCCTGCGGCCGCGAGGGCCTCGAGGTTCTTGCTCGTCATACGATCACTTGCCTTCCTGGCGCTCGGCCGGGGCGGAGGACTCGAAGCCCGGGTCCTTGGAGGCGTAGCCGGGCGCCGTGTCGCCGGGGGTGGGGTCGCCGGACTCAGCGATCGAGGCCTTGGCGGCGTCGACGACGGCCTCCGGCGTGAAGCCGAACTCCGTGAACAGCGTCTTGGCGTCCGCAGACGCACCGAAGTGGTCGATGCCGATGACGCGGCCGGCGTCGCCGACGTAGTCGCGCCAGCCCATGGTGGAGCCGGCCTCGATGCTGACGCGGGCCTTGACGGCCTTGGGGAGCACCTGCTCGCGGTAGGACTCGTCCTGCTGGGCGAACCACTCCTGGCAGGGCATGGAGACGACGCGGGTCGCGACGCCCTGGGCCTCGAGCTGCTCGGCGCCGGCGATGGCGACCGACACCTCGGAGCCCGTGGCCATGACGATCACGTCGGGGGTCGGCTTGCTGCCCTCGACGAGCACGTAGGCCCCCTTGGCGACCTGCTCGACCGAGGTCGAGGACGGGTCCAGGATCGGGAGCGCCTGGCGGGACAGGGCGATGCCGGTCGGGTTGCCGTGGCGGGTCAGGATGGTCTGCCACACGTGGGCGGTCTCGTTGGCGTCGGCCGGGCGGACGACGTCCAGGCCCGGGATCGCGCGCAGCGAGGCGAGCTGCTCGATCGGCTGGTGGGTGGGGCCGTCCTCGCCGAGGCCGATCGAGTCGTGCGTCCACACGAAGATCGAGTCCGCCTCCTGGATCGCCGCCAGGCGCACGGCGGGACGCATGTAGTCCGAGAACACGAGGAAGGTGCCGCCGTAGGGCCGGGTGAGGCCCTCGAGCGCGATGCCGTTGACGATCATGCCCATGGCGTTCTCGCGGACGCCGAAGTGCAGGGTGCGGCCGTAGGGGCCGCCCTGCCACTCGGAGGTCTGCCGGTCCTCGGGCACGAAGGAGGGCTGACCACCCATCGTCGTGTTGTTGGACTCGGCGAGGTCGGCGGAGCCACCCCACAGCTCGGGCAGCACGTCGGCGAGGGCGCCGAGGACCTTGCCGGACGCCGCGCGCGTCGCCAGGCCTTTGTCGTCGGGCTCGAAGGTCGGGAACGCCTCGGCGTAGCCCTCGGGGACCTCGTGGGCCCGGACGCGGTCGAGCAGGGCGGCAGCCTCGGCGTGGGACGAGCGCCACGCCTCGTAGCGCTGGTCCCAGCCCTTGCGCAGCTCGGCGCCGCGGTCGCGGACCTTGCGCACGTGGGCGAGGACCTCGTCGGAGACGTCGAAGGTCTGGTCCGGGTCGAAGCCGAGGAGCGACTTCATGGCCTTGATCTCGTCGTCGCCGAGGGCCGAGCCATGGGACTTGCCGGTGCCCTGCTTGGTGGGGGCGGGCCAGGCGATCACGGTGCGCAGCACGATGAACGTGGGCTTGTCGAGGACCTTGCGGCCCTCCTCGATCGCGGCGTGGAGCGCGTCCACGTCCTCGACGTAGTCCTCGTCGCGGACCCCGTGCTTGGTGCGCCACTCGACCACGCGCACGTCCCAGCCGTAGGCCTCGTAGCGCGCCGCCACGTCCTCGGAGAAGGACACGTCCGTGTCGTCCTCGATGGAGATCTGGTTCTGGTCGTAGATCAGGGTGAGGTTGCCGAGGCGCTGCGTGGCCGCCAGGGAGCTGGCCTCGCTCGCCACGCCCTCCATCATGCAGCCGTCACCGGCGATGCAGTAGACGTCGTGGTCGAAGATGCTCTCGCCGGGGGCGGCCTCAGGGTCGAAGAGCCCGCGCTGGCGGCGCTGCGCCATGGCCATGCCGACGGCGGTCGCGACGCCCGAGCCGAGCGGACCGGTCGTCAGGTCCACGCCGGCGGTGTGGTGCACCTCGGGGTGGCCCGGGGTCTTGGAGCCCCAGGTGCGCAGGGCCTCGATGTCGCCGAGCTCGAGGAGGCCGGCGTAGTACAGCTGGATGTACTGCGTCAGGCTCGAGTGCCCGGCCGAGAGGACGAAACGGTCGCGGCCCAGCCAGTGCGGGTCAGCGGGGTCGTGGCGCATGACCTTCTGGTAGAGGAGGTAGGCGGCGGGAGCGAGGCTGATCGCGGTCCCGGGGTGACCGTTGCCGGTCTTCTGCACGGCGTCCGCCGCCAGGGTGCGCACGGTGTCGACGGCGCGGACGTCCACGTCGCTCCAGCCGACCTGCTCGGCGACGGGGTCGGACACCTGGCGGCCGTTGGCGTGGGGGGTGATGCTCACGTGGTCACACTTCCTTCGTGGTCGGAGTCACATCGAGCCTATCCATTCCTACCCACCGCGCGTGAGGTTGATCCGGCGTGGGCGAGGTCATAGCGGCCGGTGCCGCGCGGCGCGTCGCGCGCCTTCGCTCCCGCTCCCCGGAAGGGATAGGATCGGGGGGCCTATCCGCGACCCCCTGCTGTCGGCGCGAGCGCTCGCCCGGCCCCGACGGCACACGGTTTGGCTCGCGCCCGACGACCGAAGGACACCGTGACAGCTTCGCAGCCGCGCACCGCGCCGCGTGACCGGACCGGTGCCTCGTCGTCGCGCTTCTCCTACACCGTCAAGAACTACATGGCGCTGACGAAGCCCCGCATCATCGAGCTGCTCCTCGTGACGACCTTCCCGGTGATGTTCCTCGCGCAGCGCGGGTTCCCGGACTTCTGGCTGGTCGTCAACACCCTGGTCGGTGGCTCGCTGTCCGCCGGTGCGGCCAACACGCTCAACTGCTACCTGGACCGTGACATCGACCGGCTCATGGCGCGGACGCAGAACCGCCCGCTGGTGACCGGCGAGATCTCCCCGTCGAACGCGATGCGCTTCGGGATCGTCCTCACCGTGGTGTCGACGCTGTGGCTGGGCTTCCTGGTCAACTGGCTGTCGGCGGTCCTGTCGGTCAGCGCGATCCTGCTCTACGTCATCTTCTACACGCTCGTCCTCAAGCGCCGGACCTCGCAGAACATCGTGTGGGGCGGCGTCGCGGGCTGCATGCCCGTCCTCATCGGGTGGGCGGCGGTCACCGAGTCGATCTCGTGGACGCCGATCGTGCTGTTCCTGTGGATCTTCTTCTGGACGCCGCCGCACTACTGGCCGCTGTCGATGCGGTTCAAGGACCAGTACGCCGCCGCCGGCATCCCGATGCTGCCCGTTCTCAAGCAGGACACCTCGGTCGCGCGCCAGATCGTGGCGTACGCCTGGGCGACGGCGCTCATCTCCCTGGTGCTGGTCCCGGTAGCCGGCATGGGCTGGATCTACCTCGTCACGGCGATCCTGTCCGGCGGTCTGTTCCTGCTCGAGTCCTACAAGCTGCTGGGCCGCGCCAAGGACCCCGCCAACGCCACGATGGCCTCGCTCAAGCCCATGCGGCTGTTCCACTACTCGATCACCTACGTGACGCTGCTGTTCATGGCCGTGGCGATCGACCCCCTCGTGCACCTCCCCCTCCCGACCTCCCTCGGCTAGCACAGACCTACCTCAGGTAGTCACATCCGCCCGCCTTCGCACGGCAGGCCGATGTGCCCGAGGCCGGCTGATGTGACCAACCCCGGCTGACGTGACCAACCCGGGCTGACGTGACGTGGGCGGGCTGACGTGACCAACCCGGGCTGATCGTGCTGATCGTGGTGCCGGGCCACCAGCTCGTATGCCGAGCGCCCGCCGCCAGGACCAAACGTTCACCCCGCTCACCCCGCTCACCCCACAACAACGTGTGGGTTTCGTCCGACATTCTTGGACGAAACCCTCACGATCGTGGGGAGCGGTCAGCGGCGACGCGCGGTGAGGACGCCCTGGGTCAGCAGGACCGTGAAGACGGCGGACAGCAGCAGGTGCACCGCGACGACGGCGATCGGGCGGCCCGTGAAGTACTGCACGTAGCCGACCAGGCCCTGCAGCAGCGACAGCGCGAGCGTCCAGTCCCAGGCCCGGCGGAACGGCGCGGGCACGTCCACGAGACGAGACGCGACGACCAGCGCCACCGTCAGCCCGAGGAAGAGCATGACCGCGTCCGCGTGCAGCCAGCTGGTGGCGTGCGGGTCGAAGCCGAAGCGGACGTTCTCGTACTTGTCACCGCTGTGCGGGCCCGAGCCGGTGACGGCGGTGCCGAGCACGCACACGACGCCGCCCACGGCGGCCGCTGCCCAGGCGAGGCGCTGCACGACGGTCGGCACGACACGCTCCGGCGCCGAGTCGCCCTCGCGGTAGCGGTAGAGCAGGTAGGTCGCGTTGGCGACGAGGAACAACGAGATCAGGAAGTGGGGGGACACGGTGCGGGGGTCGAGCCTGGCCAGCACGATGATGCCGCCGACCACGGCCTGGACGAGCACGAAGAACAAGGGGATCGCGCAGGCGTAGACGAAGCGCCGACGGGACCTCCAGAACCGCCGGACGGCGAGGACCAGCACCCAGAGCGCGACGACGACGAGCACGGGTGACATCAGCCGGTTGCCGAACTCGATGAACTTGTGGAACCCCTCGGTCTGGTCGCCCGTCGGGACCAGCGACCCGGGGGTGCACTCGGGCCAGGTGGGGCACCCCAGGCCCGATCCCGTCAGCCGGACCAGACCTCCGGTCAGGATGATCGCGATGTTGCCGACGAGATTGGCGATCAGCGCGATCCACATCCAGTCGCGCGCCCCGCGGGGTGGTGCCACGACGTCCGTGGGGGAGTGGGTCGGTGCGCCGGGGGTGGTCGAGGTGCTCACCCGCCCAGCCTAGTGCGCGCGTGCACAAGCGCTGACGAGGGGCCCGGGTGCGTCCCCGTCGAGCGGCGACCGGGTCAGTCGGACCAGCGGAAGAACCGGGCCGCGGCGGTGCAGAGGATCGCACCCCAGACCAGCAGGACCACCAGGGCCTGCAGCGGCAGCCCGTGGTGCTCGAACGCGGAGCGGAAGCCGTCACCGAGGGCGGCGGACGGCAGGTAGGACACGACCCGGGACCACGGCTCGGGCAGGCTCGACCCGGGGATCAGCACCCCACCGAGCCCCAGCATGAGGACCCACACGAGGTTGGACAGCGCCAGGGTCGCCTCGGCCCGCAGCGTGCCGGCGAACAGCAGCGCGAACCCCACGAAGGTCGCCGTCCCGAGCAGCCAGAACGCGACGAAGGGGAGCACGCCCACGACGTCGGGTCGCCAGCCCATCGCCAGGCCCACGGCCGACAGCACGACGAACTGGATCACCTGGACCGCCATCACCGCGAGGACGCGGGCGAGGACCAGGCCCCCCTTGCCGAGCGGCGACGCCCCGAGCAGCCTCAGCACGCCATACCTCCGGTCGAAACCGGTCTGGATGGCCTGGCCGGTGAACGCGCTCGACAGCACGGCCAGGGCGAGGACGCCGGGCACGACCACGTCCGCGCGGCGGCCGGGTCCGAGGTCGGGCCAGGGCGCCAGCACCCCGCCCACCAGCGCCAGGGCGGGCAGCACGATGGACACGAGCGTCTGCTCGCCGTTGCGCAGGAAGGTGAGGGTGTCGAAGGTCGCCTGGGCGCGCACGCGCGCGGCGGTGGGTGCGGGGCGGCTCATCGGGCCTTCCTCGTCAGCTCGAAGTAGACGTCCTCGAGGGACCGGCCCGCGCACAGGTCGTCGGGGGAGCCGTCCCCGACGACGCGCCCGTCGCTGATGACGACGAGATGGTCGGCGAGGCGCCCGGCCTCCTCGAAGGAGTGGGTCGTGACGACGACGCCGACCCCGCGGTCCCGGGTCTCGCGAACGAGGTCCCAGACGTCGAGGCGCGCGTGCGGGTCGAGTCCGGCGGTCGGCTCGTCGAGGAACACCACCTCGGGGTTGCCCACGAGCGCCGCGGCCAGGGCCACGCGCTGCCGCTGCCCCCCGGACAGACGGCGGACCGTCGTGCCGGCGAAGCAATCGATCCCCAGCCGCGAGACCAGGTCGTCGAGGTGCACCGGGTCGGCATACAGGCTGGACAGGTGGCGCAGGAGACCGACCGGCCTGGCGCCGTTGGGCAGCCCGCCGTCCTGGAGCATCACCCCGACGCGGGCCCGGTGCTCGGCCGACGCGTTCCACGGGTCCGTGCCGAGCACGCGCGCGATGCCCTCGTCGGGTCGCTGCAGGCCCTCAAGGATCTCCATCGTCGTGGTCTTGCCGGCACCGTTGGGCCCGAGGACCGCGGTCACCCGACCGAGCTCGGCGCTCCAGGTCATGTCGTCGACGGCCCGCACCGAGCCGAAGCTCCTGCGCAGCCGCTCGGTGGTCACCGCTACCGTCACGGTCGGCGAGTGTACGCGGGATCCCCGGATCGCCCTGCGGCGGACCGGGTCACGCGCGTGATGATGGAAGGGTCGGCCTGGGCGAGGGCGGCCCGGACCGGGCACCACCCGAGGATAGGCAAGCCTTGGTAGATGCCTCCCAGGGAATTAGGTAACACTGGTGTTGTGTTTATCGGACGTGAGGCAGACGCGATGGGTGACCTGACCCCGCAGCGCGCCCGGACCGTCGAGGCGGTGCGGGAGTCCGGCACGCGCGGACGCGTCCAGCAGTTCGTCTCCGAGCACGGCCCCATCACCGCGACCGCCATCGCCGAGCGGCTCGGCGTCACCACCACCGCCGTCCGCCGGCACCTCGACGCGCTCACCGCCGCCGGGCTGATCGAGGAGCACGCCAGCGCGCCCGCGACCCGTGGTCGTGGCCGTCCGGCCCGCGCCTTCGTCCTCACCTCGGCCGGTCACCAGGCCCTGGACAGCTCGTACGACGACGTCGCCACCTCCGCCCTGCGCTACCTGTCCGAGCAGGTGGGGGAGCACGCCGTCGAGGCCTTCGCCCACCAGCACGTCGCGTCCTTCGAGGACCGCTACCGTTCCCTGGTCGAGGCGGCCGGCGAGACTCCCGAGGCCCGTTCCCGGGTGCTCGCCGAGGTGCTCACCAGGGACGGGTATGCCGCGTCCAGCCGCCCGCTCACGCTGGCGGACGGCTCGACGACGCTGGGCGTCCAGCTGTGCCAGGGTCACTGCCCCGTCCAGCAGGTCGCGTCCGCCTTCCCGCAGTTCTGCGAGGCCGAGCAGCAGGCCTTCTCCCGGCTGCTCGGCGTGCACGTCCAGCGCCTCGCGACGCTGGCGCACGGCGAGCACGTCTGCACCACCTTCGTGCCGGTGAGCGCGCTGAGCGCCCCGCCGGACACCCACACCGACGACCTCATCCACCCCCACCCCACCGACCCCGACGAAAGGTCCGAGCGATGACCACCAACATCGAGGAGCTGAACCCTGGACTGCAGGGTCTCGGCCGATACGAGTACGGCTGGGCCGACAGCGACGTCGCGGGCTCGACCGCCAAGCGCGGCCTGAACCCCGACGTGGTGCAGGACATCTCGTCGCGCAAGAACGAGCCGCAGTGGATGCTCGACCTGCGGATGAAGTCCCTGCGGCTGTTCGACAAGAAGCCCATGCCGAGCTGGGGCAGCGACCTCACGGGCATCGACTTCCAGAACATCAAGTACTTCGTGAAGTCCACCGAGAAGCAGGCCACCTCCTGGGAGGAGCTGCCCGAGGAGATCAAGGCGACCTACGACCGCCTCGGCATCCCCGAGGCGGAGAAGCAGCGCCTCATCGCCGGTGTGGCCGCGCAGTACGAGTCCGAGGTCGTCTACCACCAGATCCGCGAGGACCTGGAGGAGAAGGGCGTCATCTTCGTTGACACCGACACCGGGCTGCGCGAGCACGAGGACATCTTCAAGGAGTACTTCGCCAGCGTGATCCCTGCGGGCGACAACAAGTTCTCCGCCCTCAACACCGCGGTCTGGTCCGGCGGCTCCTTCATCTACGTCCCGCCGGGCGTCCACGTCGACATCCCGCTGCAGGCCTACTTCCGGATCAACACCGAGAACATGGGCCAGTTCGAGCGGACGCTGATCATCGCCGACGAGGGCTCCTACGTGCACTACGTCGAGGGCTGCACGGCGCCGATCTACAAGTCCGACTCGCTGCACAGCGCGGTCGTGGAGATCGTCGTCAAGAAGGGCGCCCGCGTGCGCTACACGACCATCCAGAACTGGTCCAACAACGTCTACAACCTCGTCACCAAGCGAGCCACCTGCGAGGCCGGCGCCACCATGGAGTGGGTCGACGGCAACATCGGCTCCAAGGTCACGATGAAGTACCCCGCGGTCTTCCTGCTCGGCGAGCACGCCCGTGGCGAGACGCTGTCCATCGCCTTCGCGGGCGAGGGCCAGCACCAGGACGCCGGCGCCAAGATGGTCCACGCCGCGCCCCACACCTCGAGCTCCATCGTGTCCAAGTCGGTGGCCCGCGGTGGCGGCCGGACGTCATACCGCGGTCTGGTCCAGATCGCCGAGGGCGCGCACGGCTCCAGGAGCAACGTGCGCTGCGACGCCCTGCTCGTCGACGACATCTCCCGCTCGGACACCTACCCGTACGTCGACGTCCGCGAGGACGACGTGCAGATGGGCCACGAGGCGACGGTGTCCAAGGTGAGCGACGACCAGCTGTTCTACCTCATGTCCCGCGGGATGTCCGAGGAGGAGGCCATGGCCATGATCGTGCGCGGGTTCGTCGAGCCCATCGCGCGCGAGCTGCCCATGGAGTACGCCCTCGAGCTGAACCGCCTGATCGAGCTTCAGATGGAAGGAGCCGTCGGCTGATGCCAGTCGAGCTCAAGTCACCCCCCACCCTCGCCGGGATCCCCGAGGCCTACGTCCCGGACCAGTCGCGCGGCGAGCGCCGCACCTCCTACGACCTGGCGGACTTCCCGGTCCCCAACGGTCGCGAGGAGGACTGGCGCTTCACGCCGGTCGACCGCCTGCAGGAGCTGTTCCAGCAGGCGCCGTCCGACGTGGCCGGCATCAAGACCGACATCCAGGTGCCCGCGGGCATCAAGGTGTCGGAGGTCCCCGCCGGCGACCCGCGGCTCGGCACGGTCCTCACGCCGGCCGACCGCGCCTCGGCCGCGGCCTGGACGTCCTTCGCGGACGGCCACGTCGTGCAGATCCCGCAGGGCCGCGAGTTCGGCGAGGCCGCCCGCCTCACCGTGCGTGGGTCCGACCAGGCGCGCATCAACGGCCACCTGGTCATCGACGCCGGCGCGCACTCCTCGGCGACCGTGCTGCTGTCGCACCAGGGCTCGGCCCAGTGCACCGCCAACGTCGAGATCCGCGTCGGTGACGGCGCGCACCTGACGGTGGTCACCGTGCAGGAGTGGGACGACGACGCGATCCACCTGGCTCAGCACGACGTGCTCGTCGGCCGCGACGCGACCGTCAAGCACATCGCGGTCACCCTCGGCGGCTCGATCGTGCGGCTGTCGACCAACGTGCGGTATGCCGGCCCCGGCGGCTCGGCCGAGTGCCTCGGCGTCTACTTCACCGACGAGGCGCAGCACCAGGAGCACCGGCTGTTCGTCGACCACGAGGCGCAGCACTGCACCTCGAACGTCGAGTACCGCGGCGCCCTGCGCGGCGACACCGCCCACTCGGTGTGGGTCGGCGACGTCCTCATCCGCGCCGCGGCCGAGGGCACCGACACCTACGAGCTCAACCGCAACCTGGTCCTGTCGGACGGCGCGCGCGCGGACTCGGTCCCCAACCTCGAGATCGAGACCGGCAACATCGTCGGCGCCGGTCACGCGGCGGCGACGGGCCGGTTCGACGACGAGCAGCTGTTCTACCTCCAGGCCCGGGGCATCCCCGAGCGCGAGGCCCGCCGCCTGGTGGTGCACGGCTTCTTCGCCGACATCATCAACCGTATCGGCGTGACCGACACCCAGGCCCGCCTGATGGAGGTCATCGACCGCGAGCTCGCCGACTCCGTCGACGCGGCCTTCGCGGCAGCGCCTGTCGCCACCGGGTCCGGGTCGCCGAAGGAGGCCACCGCGTGAGCTACGAGGTCGTCTGCCAGGTCGAGGACATCCCGGTGGGCCGCGTCGCGGCCGCCGAGGTGGACGGCGTGACCATCGCCCTCGCCCGCACGGGCCAGCGCGAGTTCCACGCCGTCAACGACACCTGCACGCACGCCAACGTGTCGCTCTCGGAGGGCGAGCTCGACGGATGCCAGCTCGAGTGCTGGCTGCACGGCAGCTCCTTCGACGTGCGCTCCGGCGAGCCCAACACCCCACCCGCGACCGTGCCCGTCGCGGTCTATCCCGTCATGCTCGAGGGAGACGACGTCCTGGTGGACGTCCACGGGACCCTCGACCAGCGCGTCAGCGCCCAGTCCGCCAGCAAGGAGAACTGAACCAATGGCCACTCTGCAGATCAACGACCTGCACGTCTCGGTCGACACCGAGCAGGGCTCCAAGGAGATCCTCAAGGGCGTCGACCTCACGGTCCGCTCGGGGGAGACCCACGCGATCATGGGCCCCAACGGCTCCGGCAAGTCCACGCTCGCCTACGCCATCGCCGGTCACCCGAAGTACCAGGTGACCAGCGGCACCGTCACCCTCGACGGCGAGGACGTCCTCTCGATGAGCGTCGACGAGCGCGCCCGCTCGGGCCTGTTCCTCGCGATGCAGTACCCCGTCGAGGTGCCCGGCGTCACGGTGTCCAACTTCCTGCGCACCGCCAAGACCGCGGTCGCCGGTGAGGCCCCCAAGCTGCGTACCTGGGTCAAGGACGTCAAGAACGCCATGGCCGACCTCAAGATGGACCCGGCCTTCGCCGAGCGCAACGTCAACGAGGGCTTCTCCGGCGGCGAGAAGAAGCGCCACGAGATCCTCCAGATGGAGCTGCTCAAGCCGTCCTTCGCGATCCTCGACGAGACCGACTCCGGCCTCGACGTCGACGCCCTCAAGATCGTGTCCGAGGGCGTCAACCGGGTGAAGTCCGGTGGCGACGTGGGCGTCCTGCTCATCACGCACTACACGCGGATCCTGCGCTACATCAAGCCGGACTTCGTCCACGTCTTCGTCGACGGCAAGGTCGTCGAGGAGGGCGGGCCCGAGCTCGCGGACCGGCTCGAGGACGAGGGCTACGACCGCTTCGTCAACGCGCCGGCGCCGGCGGCCGCGCCCGCGACGGTCTGATGACCGACGTCTTCACCCCGGAGGAGTCGGCCCGCATCCGGGCCGACTTCCCGATCCTCGCGCGCACCGTGCGCGGCGGGAACCCGCTCGTCTACCTCGACAGCGGGGCCACCTCGCACAAGCCGTCCCAGGTGATCGACGCCGAGCGCCACTACTACGAGACCGTCAACGCGGGCGCCCACCGCGGCGCGCACCTGCTCTCGGAGGAGGCGACCGACGCCTACGAGGGCGCCCGCGCCACCGTCGCGCGGTTCGTCGGTGCGCCGACGCCGGACGAGATCGTCTTCACCAAGAACGCCACCGAGTCGCTCAACCTCGTGGCCTACGCCTTCAGCAACGCCGGCTTCGACGGCGCGATGGACGGCGCGGACCCCGCTGTGGCGCAGCGGTTCTCGATGGGTCCCGGAGACGAGATCTGCATCACCGAGATGGAGCACCACGCCAACCTCGTGCCCTGGCAGGAGCTGGCCCGACGCACCGGCGCCACCCTGCGCTGGCTCGGCGTGACGGACGACGGCCGGCTCGACCTGAGCAACCTCGACGAGGTCGTCAACGAGCGCACCAAGGTGCTGGCGTTCACCCACGTGTCCAACGTCCTCGGCACCATCAACCCGGTGCACACCCTCGTGGCCCGCGCCCGCGAGGTCGGCGCGATCACCGTGCTCGACGCCTGCCAGAGCGTCCCGCACCTGGGCGTCGACGTGCAGGAGCTCGGGGTCGACCTGGCCGCGTTCAGCGGTCACAAGATGCTCGGCCCCACCGGGGTCGGTGTCCTGTGGGGACGCACCGAGCTGCTCGCCGCGATGCCGCCGTTCATCACCGGTGGCTCGATGATCGCCGTGGTGCGCATGGAGCAGACCACGTATGCCGCTCCGCCGCTGCGCTTCGAGGCCGGCTCGATGAACGTCGCGCAGGCCGTCGGCCTGGCCGCGGCGTGCGACTACCTCGACGAGCTCGGCATCGACCGCGTCCACGCCCACGAGACGATGCTCGCCGAGCGGCTCCTCGCCGGTCTCGCGCAGCGTCCGTGGGTGCGGGTCGTCGGCCCCACGACCCTGGAGGACCGCGGCTCCACCGTGGCCTTCGTCGTCGACGGCGCCCACGCCCACGACGTCGGTCAGGTCCTGGACGACCAGGGCGTCGAGGTGCGGGTCGGTCACCACTGTGCCTGGCCGCTGCACCGGCGGATGCGCGTGGCGGCGACCACGCGGGCGAGCTTCGCGCCATACAACACCGTGGACGAGGTCGACGCGCTGCTGTCGGCCCTCGACAGGGTCCCCGCGATCTTCGGGCTCGACGTCGCGCAGGAGCAGGAGGCGAGCTGATGGACCTGTACCAGGAGCTCATCCTCGACCACTCCAAGCGCCCCCGGCACCCGGGGCTGCGCGAGCCCTACGAGGCCGAGGTGCACCACGTCAACCCGACCTGCGGCGACGAGGTGACGCTGCGCGTCCACGTCGACCGCACCGCGGGCTCGCCGGACCAGATCACCCTCGAGGACGTGTCCTACGACGCGCTCGGGTGCTCGATCTCGATGGCGTCGACGTCGGTCCTTGCCGAGGAGTGCATCGGCCGCCCGCTGTCCGAGGTCTTCGAGACCTTCGGGGCGATGCGGCACATGCTCACCAGCAAGGGTGCCGACCACGGGGACGAGGAGGTCATCGGCGACGGCGTGGCCTTCGCCGGCGTCGCGCAGTACCCCGCCCGCGTCAAGTGCGCCCTCCTCGGATGGACCGCCATGGTCGACGCCCTCGCCCAGGCCGGCGTCGACATCTCCAGCACCAGCCAGACCAGCAAGGAGTCACGAGCATGAGCGACCAGACCACCACCCTGCCGCCCAACGTCGCGGACGTCGAGGAGGCCATGCGCGACGTCGTCGACCCCGAGCTCGGCATCAACGTCGTCGACCTCGGCCTCGTCTACGGCATCACCGTCGACCCGCAGTCCAACGCGGTCATCGACATGACGCTGACGTCGGCGGCCTGCCCACTGACGGACGTCATCGAGGACCAGACCGCGCAGGCCCTCGAGGGCCTCGTCGCCGACCACCGCATCAACTGGGTGTGGATGCCGCCGTGGGGCCCGGACAAGATCACCCCCGACGGCCGCGAGCAGCTGCGCGCCCTCGGCTTCAACGTCTGACCGTCGACGCACCGCACGAGGCCCCCTCGCTCGACTCGGAGCGAGGGGGCCTCGTGCGGTTCAATGGGCCGTATGACGACGCCCCCCGCCGACCGCGAGATCCTCACCTACGCCGACTTCGGGCGGTCCATGCGCGAGCTGGCGCAGGCGATCGTCGACGACGGCTACGAGGTCGACGTGGTCCTGTCGATCGCCCGGGGCGGCCTGCTGATCGGTGGGGCGCTCGGCTACGCCCTCGGGGTCAAGAACTGCTCGGTCATGAACGTCGAGTTCTACACCGGGGTCGACGAGCGGCTCGAGATGCCGGTCATGCTGCCGCCGACCCCCAAGGCCATCGACCTGTCCGGCATGAAGGTCCTCATCGCCGACGACGTCGCCGACACCGGCCGCACGCTCGAGCTGGTGCACGAGTTCTGCCGCGACCACGTCGCCGAGTCGCGCACCGCCGTGATCTACGAGAAGCCGCACTCGATCATCAAGCCCGACTACGCGTGGAAGCGCACCGACGCCTGGATCGACTTCCCCTGGTCGGTCGAGCCGCCCGTCACCCGCAGCGCCTGAGCTGGGTGTCGTGCCCACCGGCGGTGTCGTGCCTCGCAACGCTGCCGGGGCGTCCCGTGCGCTCCCTCAGGACGGCGCCGACCACCACCTCCACCACGTTCACGGCCCCCACGACGTCCACGTCGACCCGGCGCGCCTGACCTCGTGGGTCGGCGGCTTCCTCGACCGGCACGGCCCCGCCCGCTGGGGCCACGACCGGGGCAGCGTCGTCGTGCGGGCGGCGGACGGTGCGGTCGCCCGCCTCGACGCGCTGGACCCCACGGGCAGCGAGGCGGTCTCGTCCCTGCGCACCCTGGTCGGCTGGCCGGGCCCGCAGCCGCGCCTCGCCCTGGTCCTGCTGCGACGAGGCCGATATGCCGTGGGCCTCGCGGACGCCACCGACCTCGTGGCGCACACGGCGGGGAGCCGCTATGTCCAGTCCCGCACGGCGGCAGGAGGGTGGTCGCAGCAGCGCTACCAGAGGCGGCGTCGCAATCAGGCGGAGGCCCTGGTGCGGCACGTGGCCGATGAGGTCGTCCGCATCTGCTCGGGGGCTGGACCCGCAGGGGATCGGGGCGGTGGGGGAGGAGCGCGCGGTGGGCGAGGAGCACCGAGCGGGGTAGGAGCGCCTGGTGGATCGGTCTCGCTCGGTGGCGCCGAGGCGCTCGTGCTCGGCGGTGACCGCGGGCTGGTCGAGCGGGTGCTCGAGGACCCTCGGCTCGCCGCCTGGCGGGGGCTGCCGAGGCGGGAGGCGTTCGGCATACCGGACCCGACCCACGCGATCCTGCGCGAGGAGCTGAGACGGGCCCGGGCCGTCCGCGTGACCATCCACCAGCCGACCTCCACGGGAGCGCGCCGCGGTGGCATGGTGGAGGGCATGACCGGAGAGACGATGTCCGATGCCCGCGAGCTGATCCCCGCCGCTGCCGCTGCGGTGACCGACCTCGTCGAGCGCATCCCCGCCGACGCGTGGGGCCGCCAGAGCCCCTGCGAGGACTGGACGGTCCGCGACGTCCTCAACCACCTGACCAGCGAGCACCTCTGGGCGCCACGGCTGCTCGGCGGCGAGACGGTCGAGCAGGTGGGCGACGACTACGACGGCGACGTGCTCGGTGACGATCCCGTGGAGGCGTGGCGGTCGGCGCAGACGCGGTCGGTGCTGGCCTTCGGGGCGGTGGGGGACGACGACCAGGAGGTGTCGGTGAGCTCGGGGAGGATCCCGGTGCGGGAGTACGCCGCGCAGATGCTCGTCGACCTCACGGTGCACGCCTGGGACCTCGCGCGGGGTGCCGGGGTGCCGGTGACGCTCGTGCCCGAGGCGGTCGACGCGTGCCTCGGCTATGCCAACCGCGTGACCTCGGGCGGCGGCGTGGAGGGGATCTTCGGCGCGCCGGTGTCGACGAGCTCCCGCGATCGTGTCGACCAGCTCGTGGCGCTGCTGGGCCGCGACCCCGCCTGGCGGGACTGAGCTCGACGGACCTCGACGGACTGGGTCGTCAGGTGGTCTGCCGGCGACCCTGCGGAGCGAGCTCGCGCAGCGTATTCGCCGTCGCGACGGCCGCCGTCGCCGCCTCGTGACCCTTGTCCTCACGGGACCCGGGCAGCCCGGCGCGGTCCAGCGCCTGCGCGTCGTCGTCGCACGTGAGCAGCCCGAACCCGATCGGCACCCCGGTCGTCACGGCGACCCGGGTGATGCCGTCGGTGGCGGCGCTGCACACGTAGTCGAAGTGCGGTGTGCCCCCGCGGATCACGACGCCGAGGACGACCAGGGCGTCATACGAGGGTGCCAGGCGCGCGCAGGCCACCGGCAGCTCGAAGGACCCGGGCACGCGCACGAGGTCCACGTCGGTGACACCGGCCTGCTCGAGGGCTCGATGGGCGCCGTCGACCAGTCCGTCCATGACGGTGTCGTGCCAGGACGACGCGATGATCGCGACGCGCAGGCCGCTGCCGTCGACGGTGAGGGTGGGGGAGCCGTGGCCGGCCATGTCATGCCTCCTGGGCGAGGGTCGGGTGGGCGAGTGGGGTGCCGTCGACGGGGTTGGCATCGAGGGGGAGCGTGTGGCCGAGGCGGTCGCGCTTGGTGCGCAGGTAGGCCGCGTTGGCGGGGTTGGGCGGGACATGGGAGGGCTCGGTCGCGGCGACCTCGATGCCGGCGTCGGTGAGGGCGTCGACCTTGCGAGGGTTGTTGGTGATCAGGCGGACTCGCGTCAGACCCAGGTCGTGGAGGATGGCCGCCGCGCCGGCGTACTCGCGGGCGTCCACGGGCAGGCCGAGCAGCTCCTGCGCCTCGACGGTGTCGGCGCCGGCGTCCTGCTCGTGATAGGCGGCGAGCTTGGCCAGCAGCCCCACGCCGCGGCCTTCGTGCCCGCGGACGTAGACCACGGCCCCGCCCTCGGCCGCCACCCGCGCGAGGGCGTGCTCGAGCTGCGGCCCGCAGTCGCACCGCAGCGACCCGAACGCGTCGCCCGTCAGGCACTCGGAGTGGACGCGCACCAGCGGCGTCGCGTCGGCGTCGGTCCCGCGAGGGCCGACCAGGGCCACGTGCTCGGCCCCGGTGACCAGGTCGTGATAGCCGTATGCCGAGAACAGCCCGTGCCGCGTGGGCACCGTGGTCCCGGCCGCGAGGCTCACGCGGTCGTGCACCTGGCGGTGACGGACCAGCGCGGCGATGGTGATGACCGGCAGGTCGTGCTGGGCGCCGAGGGCCACGACGTCGGGCGTCCGCATCATCTCCCCGGTGTCGTGGACGAGCTCGCCGATGGCGCCGACGGGGGACAGGCCGGCGAGACGGCACAGGTCGACGGCGGCCTCCGTGTGTCCGGCGCGGGTGAGGACGCCGCCGTCACGAGCGCGCAGCGGCACGACGTGGCCCGGCCGGATCAGGTCGGTCGGTCGTGCGTCGGCATCGGCGAGGGTGCGCAGGGTCGTGGCCCGGTCGGCGGCGCTGATGCCGGTCGTGACCCCGGCCGCGGCGTCGACGGTCACGGTGTAGGCCGTCCGCAGGCTGTCCTCGTTTCGCTCGACCATGAGGGGAAGGTCGAGCCGGTCGGCCCAGGCGTCGGGCATGGGCGCGCAGACGTAGCCGGACGAGTGCCGGATCGTCCACGCCAGCCACTCGGTGGTCATGGTCTGCGCGGCGAGGACGACGTCGCCCTCGTTCTCCCGGTCGACGTCGTCGAGGACGAGGACCGGCCGACCCTCCCGCAGCGCCCGCAGGGCGTCCTGGATGGGTGGCTCGAGGAACATCACTGTCCTCCTGGGTGATCGACGCGATGGTGCACCGGTTGGGGCCGGAGGGTGATCCGGACGTCGCCGTCGAGGACGGCCACGTCGGTGGTCGTGAGGCGGTGCGCGTCGGCGATGGTGGCGACCCCGAGATCCCCCACCGCGGCCGCGCCGGCGCCGAGCAGCGCGGGTGCGACATACGCCACGACCCGGTCGACCACCCCGGCCCGCAGCCAGGCGGCGGCCGTCGTGGGGCCGCCCTCGAGCCACACGTGACGGACGTCCAGCTCGTGCAGGGTGGCGAGGACCAGGTGCGGGTCGCGCTCGCGGACGAGCAGGCTCGGGGCGCCGTCGTCGAGCACCCGGGCCGTGGGCGGTATGTCGCGACGGCCCACCACCACGCGCACCGGCTGCCGCTCGTGGTGGGACCCGTCGGCGTCGCGCACCGTCAGGCGGGGATCGTCGGCGAGCACGGTGCCGGTGCCGACCACGACCGCTCCGGCGGTGGCTCGCAGCCGGTGCACGTCGGCGCGGGCCGCAGGGCCGGTGATCCACTGGCTGCTGCCGTCGCTCGCCGCCGAGCGGCCGTCGATCGTGGCGGCGAGCTTCCAGGTGACGAAGGGCCGGCCGTGGGTCACGGCGTGCACGAAGGCCTCGACCAGCGTGGCGGCCCCCTCGACCGGCACCAGGTCGCACCGGACACCGGCCGCGCGGAGGGTGTCGGCGCCCCCGACGGCCACGGGGTTGGGGTCGGGCAGGGCATAGGCGACTCGTCGGACCCCCGCCTCGACCAGGGCCTCGGCGCACGGGCCCGTGCGTCCGGTGTGGTTGCAGGGCTCCAGCGAGACGTAGGCGGTGCCGCCGCGGACGTCGTGGCCTCCGGCCCTGGCCTGGGCGAGCGCGGCCAGCTCGGCGTGCGGCGTGCCGGCGCCGCGGTGCCAGCCCTCGCCGACGACCTCGCCGTCGCTGCCCAGCAGGACGCAGCCGACGCGCGGGTTGGCGTCAGCCGCCGGGCCGTTGGCGGCCAGGGCTACGGCGCGGTGCAGGAGCACGAGGTCGCGCTCGCGCTGCTCACGGTCTCCGTGGCTGTGCTGCTCGTCGTGCTGGTCGTGTCTGTCGTGCTCGGCGTGCTTGTGGTGGTGGCCGTGTCGGTCGTGCTCGCCCCGGTCGTCGTCGGCGGCGGTCTGGCCGGTCATCTCGTCCCTCTCGCTCGCTGCTGGTGCGCGAGCTCCGGGGAATGACGGCGACGGACACCCTGGCCGGCCGGGCCGACATACGGCCTGCCGCAGGGTGCCCTGCGTCGAGGCACCCTCTCGGGCACCTCTCGTGCTGACTCCCATCCGGACTTTCACCGTCGGTCCTGGAGTTCCACCAGGTCAACCGCCCACCTCGAGAGGTGGTCGGGTCGCGGACTGTCACCGCCGGCTCGGAATTGCACCGACCCCGGAGCACGTGCCGCCGACTATGCCACAACGGCCTGTGGGCCCACCTCGACGTCCGTCGCAGCCTCGGAGGGGCGGGTCACGGTGCGCCTCGGATTCGCCGCCCTCGCCCGGGGCCTGCACGGCACGCGACATCGACCGGGCTGCACCGGCTCTGACCTGCGGAAACACCTATCCAGACCCTTCCCTCGACCGGCCTCCGGCGGTATCCTAGGACCAGGTCCCACGGTGGGGCGTTGAGGTTGGGGAAGGGGCGGTTAACATGATCATCGACACCCGCTCTCTCGGTCTGCCCGACGTGATCGTCGAGGCGTTGGAGACGATCCTGGTCGCCACCACCGACACACCCCCTGGAGCCGAGCCGCGCCCTGACTCAGAGGTGCTGGAACAGCTGGCCCTGGCTCGCGTGGTGGCTGTCCAACGCCTGACCGGACACCTGCACGCCCTGGCCATCTCCGCCCACGCGGAGCTGCAGGACAGCATCGCCACCGAGCTGGGCGCGCTCGCGGGTCCCGACCCGTGCCCGAGCCGCGCCGCCAAGGCCGTCGCGGAGGGCCATCGGGTGGCCAACGCCGAGATCGTCACCGCCACAGGCCTGGCCTTGCACGAGGTGCAGCGGCGCTCGCGCCTGGCCGCCTCGCCACGCGAGTTCCTGGGGGCGCTGCTGAGTGCGCTGACCCATGGCCGCACCACCCTCGAACGCGCCACCGCGGTCCGCGACGACACGGCCGCCCTGCCCGACGAGGCGGCGGAGCGTGTCCTCGACCGGGTCCTCGCGCCCAAGCACGGACACGCCCCCGACGACCTCTCGCCCGAGGCGACGTTGAGCCACGCGCGCTTCCTGCGCCGGCTGCGCGAGCGGGTGGTCCACGAGACGGCACGGGTGCGCACCGCCGATGAGGAGCGCACCCGGCGCCTCGAGGAGCGTGACGTGTGGAGCCGGGTCGACGACCACGGCGTGGCCCAGCTCGGCCTCTCCGGGCACCCGGACCAGGTGGCTGCGGCCAAGGGCCGGATCGACCAGCTCGCCCGGGCCGCCAAGCAGGGCGGCGACTCACGTCGGCTGGCGCAGCTGCGTGCCGACATCGCTCTGGCCCTGCTCACGCACGGGACGACCGCGACCCAGCCAGGGACCGGAGACGTGACCCAGCCGGAGACCAGGGACCTTTTCCCACCCACGTCCGGCGCACCCGCGCCGCAGGGAGCCGATCGGCCGTGGGCAGCTGGACCCGGGGGTGGCGATCTCGGCACCGTGGCGGCCAGGTCGGCCCCCGATGTGGTTGCCGCAGCGGGCAGCTCGGGTGCCGACGTCACCCCTGCGGCTCCGGACCCGTGGGTGCACCCAGACCCCGGATCGCCGTTCGCCGACCTCATCCTCCGCGACCACGAGGAGCAGGTCGCCTCCGAGCTGCATCAGCAGGAGGAGCTGGCCGCCGCGGACAGCGAGCGCGCGCGTGCCGCACAGGCTGCGGCCGAGCAGATCGCCCGCACCGCCGCGGCGCTGGCTGACCTGCGTGCCCCTGCCCACGTCGACGTGCGGGTCGACCTGCTGACCCTGCTCGGCCTGCGCGACGACCCGGGATACCTGGATGGCATCGGTCCGATCCCTGCCAAGACCGCGCGCGAGATCGCCCTGCGCACCGACAGCAGGTGGCACCGGCTTGTCCACGACCCCGTGACGGGCATCCTCTACGACCGCCGAACGGTCTCCTACCACCCCACACCGACGATGCGCGACGACGTCGTGGCCCGTGACCTCACCTGCCGCGCACCCGGCTGCACCCGCCCCGCCCAGGTGTGCGACCTCGACCACGTGACCCCCTACCCCACGGGTCCGACGAGCCCGGCCAACCTCGTGGCCCTGTGCCGCTACCACCACCAGCTCAAGACCCGAGGCCACTGGGACTACCGGCTCGACGGCGAGGGCCGGCTCCACGTGACGACCCGCACGGGACAGCGCGTCGAGGGCGGCGCGCACGAGCACCGGGACGCCGACCCCGCCGACCGTGCTGCCGCTGAGGTGCGTCCAGCACCCGGGCTGGACGAGTGGTCCGGCGGCGAGGGGCCGCGAGGGAGTCTGCCCGGACTGCTCGTTCCTGATCTGGCGACATGGCGACACCTCGACCTCGACAAGGTGCGCGCGCTCCGCGCTCGCGGCTTCATCGTCGTCCTGACGCTGGCAGCCTGAAGCGGGGTCCGGATTCACAGGTGACGTCCACCAACCATGGAGATAGGTGCGGCGTCGGAGGGGGTGCAACCGCGTTCCACGCACCACTCAGCCCCGAAAGGCCCCTGCCATGTCGTCGTCCGACACCCCCGCGTCGCGTCGCTCCACCTCGACGCGATCGATCGCGTCCTCCGCCCTGGTGTCCTCGTCCGTCGTCGCGACCCTGCTCGCGGGCACGTTCGCTGCCGCACCCGTGGCCCAGGCCTCGTCCCAGGTCGAGCAGGACCGAACCCCGCGCCTCTCAACCGTGAGATCCACGGCATCCACGTCGCCGTCTGTGGATGGGGAGAACGACGGCCCGCACTCGCCCGTCAACCGCAAGCGCGCCGCCACCACCACCGTCCGGCGGGCCGGTGCGGTCATCCGGGACGTCGACCTGGGTGACGTGGAGCTGGGCAAGCGCAAGGGACAGTTCCGGTCCCCGGTCCGCGGCGTCCTGGTGACCCCGGACCGTCCGCGCGCCAACGCGCCCCTGGTGATCATGTCCCACCTCCGCTCGCCCGGCTGCGCCGATGACGTCAGCGCCTTGCCGTGCCCAGGCAAGGACGTGCGATACGACCGCGGCATGACCTACCTGGGGGAGTCGCTCGCCAAGCAGGGCTACAGCGTGCTCATCCCTGACCTGGCACCGCTGTTCATCGGCATCGGCATGGCCCAGCCCTACGACCAGCAGGCCGGCTACCGCACGATCGTGGGGCGGCTGCGCGACGAGACGGTGGCCGCCAGCGCGGGGCGCGCGACCGCTTTCGGCAAGGGGCTGAACGGCGCCATCGATGCCCGTCGCACCGCCTTGATCGTCCACTCCCGCTCGGCCTACGTTGCCGGCCCGCTGGTGCAGGCCTGGTCGCGCAGCAGCTCCCCGATCGTCTCGGTCATGGCCTACGGCGGCGCGTTCGACGCCCCCGACGACCACGGGCGGTTCACACCGATGATCCCGGACGTCCCGTTCCTCGGGATCGTGGGTGACCGGGGCAAGGACACGAAGTTCACGGGCCAGCTCTGGCTCACGCAGCACGCCGGCGCGAGCCGTCGCACCCCGGCCCTGATGAGCGTGGTGCCCGGTCTCGGTCACAACTACGTCAACCGCGCCCTGTCCTCCACGCGACTCGACGACCGTGCCGGGTGCGACGCCACCTGCCCGGGACCGGCGGCGCACGAGCGCTTCCTCAGCTCGGCCGCCCGCCTGTGGCTCGACGCCACCGTGCGCCGCACGCGCACGACGCTACCCATGACGGCCGCCGCCCCCCTCCCCGCCACCCTCGGTGGCCTGCCCGCTCACGGCTGGCGGTCACCAACGCTCCCCGCGTCAACGCCTACCTAGGCGGGATGCGCGGCTCGATGCGCCCGATCGGCCGCGGCGGCTCGGTGCGGCCCTGCCTGTACGTCGACCCGATGAATCCTGCCAAGCCCGCCAACGCCTGCCCCGAGCCGCAGCGCGGAGACGTCCAGAACGCGAGCCGCGTCGCTCGCGTCACCGTCACCCCCTCCGGTGGCGTGCGGGTGGCCGCCAGGACCAGGGGTGTGCGCGAGCTCGTCCTGCAGCTGAGCCCCAACGACGATCGGGCCGACCGACGCGCCGGCTCCCCGCTGCGGGTGACCGTCCGCACCGCGTCCGGGCGCCCCACCGTCATCGACGTCCCGGCCAACCACCCGGCGCTGCGCAACCGCGCCGGCGCGGACGCCAACGGCACCTACGCGATCGGCACGGTCCGCCTGATGATGCCGCGCTCCGTGACTGCGTCGACCGTCACCGGCATCGACCTCACCGGTGGGAGGGCCTCGAGCAGCCTCGACATCCGGGCGGTGGACCTGGTCACCGGCTGACCTGTCAGTGGCTGAACCGTCACTGGCTGAGTCCGCCACGCCCCCTCACCGGCCGCAGCCCTGACCCGCTGACCCCAGCAGGGGGGAGCCAGCGGGTCAGTCCAGCAGGCGCTCGATGGTGGCGGGCAGGGCGGCGAGGCTCGGTATGACGCTCGCCGCTCCCGCCTCCCGCAGCGCTCGGGTGTCGTGGGCCCCGGACACGACGGCGATGCCCAGGACCCCCGCGAGCGATGCGGCGTGCATGTCGGCCACGTGGTCGCCGACGTAGAACGCCGCGTCCTCCTCGCGCAACGGGATGGCCTTCTGCTCCCCGAAGTGGTCGCCGTAGTACGCGTCCACCAGGTCGCGCAGGCCCGCGTCGACCAGCGCCACGTCGACGACGGGGTGGTGCTTGGCGGACACGACCACCGTCCGGAACCCGTTGTCGCGCAGCCATTCCAGGGCGTCGCGCGCCCCGGGCATCGGCCCGGCCTCGCCCGGCCGCTCCTCGTCGTACGCGCGCCGGTAGAGCGGCACGAACTCGGCGGGGTCGGTGCCGGGGGCCACGCGCTGCAGGATCTCCTCCAGCGGGTAGCCGAACCACGGTGTGAACGCGGTGGGCTGGACGTCGGCGATCCGCATGGTGCGGAACGCCGAGCGGAAGGACTCCACGATGCGTTCGGTGGAGTCCACCAGGGTCTGGTCGAGGTCGAAGCCGACGGTGCGGGTCGTCATACCCTGATCCTCTCGCACCCGACCGACGGAGGACGCATGCTGCAGACCGACCTGCCCCGCGACTGGTGGGCCTCGGCCGTGGTCTACCAGATCTATCCCCGCAGCTTCGCCGACAGCGACGGCGACGGCGTGGGTGACCTGCGCGGCGTCATCGGCCGGCTCGACCACCTGCAGCGCCTGGGCGTCGACGTCCTGTGGCTCAGCCCCGTCTACCGCTCGCCCATGGACGACAACGGCTACGACATCAGCGACTACCAGGACGTCGACCCGGTGTTCGGGACGTTGGCGGACCTGGACGAGCTGATCGCGGCGGCCCACGAGCGCGGCATACGGCTGCTCATGGACCTGGTGGTCAACCACACGAGCGACGAGCACCCGTGGTTCCAGGAGGCACGCTCGAGCCGCCACTCGGACAAGCGCGACTGGTACGTTTGGCGCGACGAGCCCAACAACTGGGAGTCCTTCTTCTCCGGGTCGGCCTGGGAGCTGGACGAGGCGACGGGTCAGTACTACCTGCACCTGTTCAGCCGCAAGCAGCCGGACCTCAACTGGGAGAACCCGCAGGTCCGCGAGGCGGTCTACGCGATGATGCGGTGGTGGCTCGCCCGGGGCGTCGACGGCTTCCGGATGGACGTCATCAACCTGATCTCCAAGGTGCCCGGCCTGCCGGACGGCGAGCAGGCACCGGGCGAGCCCTTCGGCAACGGCTTCCCGCTCGTCGCGTGCGGCCCCCGCCTGGAGGAGTTCCTGCGGGAGATGAACCGGGAGGTCTTCGCATGCCACCCGGACGCCTACCTGACGGTGGGGGAGATGCCGGGGGTGACCGTCGAGCAGGCCCGGTCCTACACCGATCCCGCCAACGCCGAGGTCGACATGGTCTTCCAGTTCGAGCACGTCGACCTCGACGGTGGACCGGGCGGCAAGTTCGACGTGCAGCCGCTCGACATGGCGCGGCTGCGCGAGTCCCTCATGCGCTGGCAGGTGGGCCTCGCCGAGACCGGCTGGAACTCGCTCTACTGGGACAACCACGACCAGCCCCGCGCCGTCTCCCGGTTCGGGGACGACGATCCCGTATGGCGGGAGCGGTCCGCCAAGACGCTGGCCACCGTCCTGCACCTGCTCCGGGGCACGCCGTACATCTACCAGGGCGAGGAGCTGGGCATGACCAACAGCCCCTTCGCGACCATCGCCGACTTCCGCGACATCGAGTCGCTCAACTACTTCGAGGCGACCCAGCATGGGCACGTCGACGCCGAGGCGCTCCTCGAGGGGCTGCGCTACAAGGGCCGCGACAACGCCCGCACCCCGATGCAGTGGGACGACTCGCCGCACGCCGGCTTCACGACCGGCACGCCGTGGATCGAGGCCAACCCCGGCTACACCGAGATCAACGCGGCGGCGCAGGTCGACGACCCCACCTCGGTCTTCGCGCACTACCAGCGCCTGATCGCCCTGCGCCACGCCGACCCCCTGGTCGCGCACGGGTCGATCGAGCCGCTGGCCATGGATCACCCTGACCTGTGGGCCTACTCGCGGTCG
>NZ_DCYC01000105.1:0-3369 GCF_002330965.1 Arsenicicoccus sp. UBA2120 | reverse complement strand
ACCGCCGTTGGCGTCGAAGCACGAGCTGTAGAGGATCGTGTCCTCCGTCCCCAGGAAGTCGGACAGCGCGGCCTCCAGGTCCTTGTGCTGGCTCTGGGTGCCGCAGATGAACCGGACGCTGGCCATCCCGAAGCCCCACTCGCGCAACGCCTCCGCGGCGGCCCGCTCCACCTCGGGGTGGTCGGCCAGCCCCAGGTAGTTGTTGGCGCAGAAGTTGAGGGCCTCTGCGCGGTTGGTGGTGACGTGCGCCGACTGGGGGCTGGTCAGCTGCCGCTCGGACTTCCACAGACCCGCGTCCTTGATCTCCTGCAGGGTGGTGGCGAGCTCGTCCTTCGTCGTTCCGTACATCGGGTCTCCTTGGGTGCGTGAGGGATCGGGCAGCAGCTCGGGTCGGGGGCGGGTCCGGCCGGGACGGACGGCGCGCGAGGGTCAGTCGGCGATCTCGAGGACGACCTTGCCGCACTCGCCCGAGCGGGCCGCCGCCCAGGCCTCGGGCCACTGCTCCAGCCCGACGCGGTGGGTGATGACCGACCGCACGGCGTCGCGCAGGGCGGCGCTCGTCTGCAGCATGAAGGTCATGTGGTACCACGTCTCGAACATCTCGCGGCCGTAGATGCCCTTGATCGTGAGCATGTGCGTGATGACGGTGCCCCAGTCGACGGGGAAGCCCTCCTTGGGCAGGCCCAGCATCGAGATCTTGGCGCCGAAGTTGCAGTTGTCGATCATGGCCTTCATCGCGGCGGGGGCGCCGGACATCTCCATGCCGAGGTCGAAGCCCTCGGTCATGCCGAGCTCGCGCTGCACGTCGCTCAGGGACTCGCGACCGACGTTGACCACTCGCGTCGCCCCGGCCCCGGAGGCCAGCCCGAGGCGGAAGTCGCTGAGGTCGGTCACCACGACGTGGCGGGCGCCGGCGTGCCGGGCGATCGCCGCGGCCATCACCCCGATGGGTCCGGCGCCGGTGATGAGCACGTCCTCCCCGACCATGGGGAACTGCAGGGCCGTGTGCGTGGCGTTGCCGAAGGGGTCGAACAGCGCACCCAGCTCGGGGTCGATGTCGTCGGGCTGCACCCAGACGTTGGTGGCCGGGACGACCACGTGGTCGGCGAACGCACCGTCGCGGTTGACGCCGATGCTGCTGGTGTGGAGGCACATGTGTCGCCGCCCGGCGCGGCAGTTGCGGCACATCCCGCACACGACGTGGCCCTCGACCGAGCAGCGCTGGCCGACCTGGAGGTTGCCCGACCCGTGGGCCGTCACGACGTCGTCGGCGATGTCGACGATCTCGCCGTAGAACTCGTGCCCCAGGGTCATGGGTGGGCGGACCATCGACGCCGCCCAGTCGTCCCACTGCTCGAGGTGCAGGTCCGTGCCGCACAGACCGGCCCGCAGGACCCGGATCTTGACCTCGCCCGGACCGACCTGGGGCTCAGGGACCTCTCTCAGCTCGAGACCGGGACCGGCGTGGGGCTTGACGAGCGCGCGCATGAGGACACTTCCTTGAGAGATTCTCCGTCGAACACCGAGGACGGCGCCAAACCTAACGGCTGGACCGGGCAGGTCCCACCGCGGGGTGGGGCCGGCCGGCCGTCACCAGCGGCGGGCACGCCACTCGTCGAGGTTGGGACGCTCCGCGCCCAGGGTGGTGTCGCCGCCGTGGCCGGGATAGACCCAGTCCGCGTCGTCGTACTCCTCGAAGATGCGGGCCTCGACGTCGTCGATGAGCTGGTCGAAGGACTGGCCGGGGTTCTTGGTGTTGCCGACGCCACCGGGGAACAGGCTGTCGCCCGTGAACAGGTGCGAGTCGCCCTCGGGGTCGTCGTAGGCGAGGGCGATCCCGCCGGGCGTGTGGCCGCGCAGCTCGATGACCCTGAGGGTGCTCTCGCCGAGGGTGATCGTGTCACCGTGCGCGAGCTCGCGGTCGGGGCGGACCGGCAGCGCCGCGCCGTCCGCCGCGGAGGCGGCGGTCTCGACGCCGGTGTCCTCCACGACGTCCTTGAGCGCCCGCGTGTGGTCCCAGTGCTGGTGGGTCGTGACGAGCAGGTCCAGCCGGCCCGTGCCCTCGGCCACCAGGGCGGTGATCCGGCCGGCGTCGTCGGCGGCGTCGACCAGCAGCTGCCGGCCGGTCGCCCGGTCGGTGAGCAGGTAGACGTTGTTGTGCATGGACGACACCGCGGCCTTGCGGATGGTCAGGTGCGGCAGCTCGCGCACGTCGCTGGGGCCGCCGGGGGCGACGTCGCCGGTGTAGGTCACGGAAGGTCCTCCATGGGTGTGAGGTCGGGGAGCTGGTCGGGGGAGGGAGCAACGATCTGGTCGGGTCGTCCACGGACGAGCCACAGGAGCAGGCCCGCCCGAGGCCCGCTGACGGTGGGGCGGCCGTCACCGACGGCGACGACGTCGCGCTCGTCGGTGCGCAAGGTCATCGACGGGCAGCGCGCGTCGGCCCGCAGGTCCGCGACGGCCTCGTCGAACCAGCGCCGCACGGCCTGGGGCGGGGCGTCCGCGAAGGTGTGGCCCGCGTCGAGGTCGACGTGGTGCCACACGACCTCGCGGAGCCGGTGACCGGGGAGGTCGGCACCCGCCAGCCTGGTCATGGCCGCGGGGTCGTTGCCGGCCTGGGCGGTCTGGGTCAGCGCGGCCTCGGGCATGGCCGCGAGGGCGTCGACGATCTGCTGGGAGGTGTCGCGCAGCTCGGTGAGCAGGTCGTCGTACGACGACGCCGCGCCCCGCTCGATGTCGGCGTCCCGCTCCTCGCGCGAGGGGTACATCGGCGTCGGGTCGCCCTCGACGGTCGCCACGAGGTTGAGCATCGCCCGCGCGTTGCGGCTGACGTGGCTGATCACGTGGGCCCGGCTCCAGCCCTCGCACAGCGACGGGTGCCGTATGCCGTCCGCGCCCAGCGCCTCGACGGTGGCGACGAGGCGCGCCGACTCCACCCGCAGCAGCGCGAGGTCGGCGGCGTGCTGCTGGGCCGGGGCGTCCGTCATACGGACAAGACTAGACGAGCCGGGGGAGAGGTGCCTGCCAGCGCGCGAGCGCCCGGGGCGAGGTGCCGCGGTGTCAGGGAGGGGGTATGTCGGTGGTGGCCCCTAGCATTGCGGACGTGCCTGATGCTTCTGTCGCCCCTCGCCGCGCCCACGACCGCCTGATCGTCCGTGGAGCGCGCGAGCACAACCTCCGCAACGTCTCGGTCGACCTGCCGCGCGACTCCCTGGTGGTCTTCACCGGGCTGTCGGGCTCGGGCAAGTCGTCGCTGGCGTTCGACACGATCTTCGCCGAGGGCCAGCGTCGCTACGTCGAGAGCCTGTCCGCCTACGCCCGTCAGTTCCTCGGCCAGATGGACAAGCCCGACGTCGACTTCATCGAGGG
>NZ_DCYC01000085.1:1897-16323 GCF_002330965.1 Arsenicicoccus sp. UBA2120 | reverse complement strand
CCGGTTGCCGTGGTCGTAGAGAATGTCCACCAGGTTGAGAAAGCGCTGTTGCACGTCGATGCCCTGCCCGTCGAGCGGAGGCACCCCGGAGCCGCACACCGGGAGCGGGGACAGGTCGAGGCGCGAGCGGCGCGGGGTCGCACGGAGCCGGCGTGCGCTGTGGCGGGCGACGAGCCGTGCGAGCAGCATCAGCTCGCTCCCGTCGCGCCCGGGGCCACCTGGCCCGCTTGCCCCGGCACCTGCTGCCCCGGCACCTGCTGGCCCGGCACCTGCTGGCCCGCCTGGCCGGGCCCCTGGCCCGGCATACTGCCTCGTCCGCCACGGAAGCCGCCGCCCGGCCCGCCCGGTCCTCCCATCCGGCCCGTCCCGCCCTCGGTCTGGCTGTTGATGGTCGGCGCGGCGGCGGCGATCGCGCCTCCCCCGATCGAGGCCATGCCGACGGCGAGCGCCGCGGCCCCGGCCGTCTTCCTGCCCGACCACCGGGCGGGGCGCACGGCCGGCGCCACCGAGGCTCCGTCGGACGCTTCTGCCGAGGGCGTCGGTGCAGCGTTGATGGTGTTCGTGGCGTCGTGCTTGAGGTGAGGCAGCATGTCGGTCTCCTTGCCGGCGGGGTCTCTGGCTGCCACCGACGATCCGGAGCCACGCTGTGGCGGGGCTGTGGCCTCCATGTCGAGGGGCCAAGAGTCCGCCATAGTGGTCCCACAGGATCGCCACAGGAACGACCTGTCACCACCACAGGAAGGCCGGGTGTCATGAGGGGCATGAGCACGCACACCACCTCCACCCCGGCGCTGCGCCGCCTGGACGGCTCCCCCGTCCGGGTCCTCGTCGTCGACGACGAGGCCAACATCGCCGAGCTGCTGTCCATGGCCCTGCGCTACGAGGGCTGGGAGGTGCGCACCGCCGGCACCGGGCTCGAGGCGGTCCGCGCCGCACGGGAGTTCAAGCCCGACGCCGTCGCGCTGGACATGATGCTGCCCGACTTCGACGGCATGGAGGTCCTGCGCAAGATGCGTCAGGACGACCCCAACATCCCCGTCCTGTTCCTCACCGCCAAGGACGCCGTCGAGGACCGCGTGGCCGGCCTGACGGCGGGCGGCGACGACTACGTCACCAAGCCGTTCAGCCTCGAGGAGGTCGTCGCGCGGCTGCGAGCCCTCATGCGCCGCACCGCGATCGCCGAGGAGGAGTCCGCGTCGGTGCTCGTCGTGGGCGACCTGGTCATGGACGAGGACGCCCACGAGGTGCGCCGCGGCGACGACGAGATCACGCTGACGGCGACGGAGTTCGAACTGCTGCGCTATCTCATGCGCAACCCCAAGCGCGTGCTGTCCAAGGCCCAGATCCTCGACCGAGTCTGGAACTACGACTTCGGCGGCCAGGCCAACGTCGTCGAGCTCTACATCTCCTACCTCCGCAAGAAGGTCGACCACGGCCGCGACCCCATGATCCACACGATGCGGGGCGTCGGCTACGTCCTCAAGCCCGCCACCGGCGCCTGACCACCTCATGCGCGTCCGCGACTGGTCGCTGACCACCAAGCTCGTGACCTCGATGGTCGCGCTGTTCCTCGCCGTCACGGTGGCGATGGGCGGCGCGACCGTGCTGGTCATGGACCAGCGCCTCACCCAGCAGGTCGACCAGCAGCTGCTCGAGCAGTCCCAGATGGTCGACCGCGGGGGGCGCTTCGGCGGCGACGACGTGGTCCGGGCCTGCACCAGCCGTCCGCCGGGCACCGGCGAGGGGATGCTGCGCCTGTGCCTGCAGGACGGCAGCGCGGTCAGCGACTACGTCATCTCCGACGGCGACTACTCCCGTCTCACGACCGCGCAGGTCGGCACGATCTCGCAGTCGGGCGTCGGCAGCCAGCCCCGCAGCGTCGACGTCGACGGCCTCGGTGGCTACCGCCTCGTCGCGTCCTACCGCTCCGGCACGACCATCGTCACCGGCATCCCCCTGCAGCGCGTCAAGGCCTCGGTCCAGGAGCTGCTGCGGACGATCACCCTGGCCTCCCTGACCGGCCTCGCGCTCATGGCGCTGGTCGGGATCTGGCTGGTCCGCCGCAGCCTGCGTCCCCTGCGCCGCGTCGCCGACACCGCCACCCGCGTCTCCCAGCTCGACCTGGCACGCGGCGAGGTGGCCCCCATCGAGCGGGTCCCGGGCGAGCTCACCAGCCCGCGCACCGAGGTCGGCCAGGTCGGCCACGCCCTCAACACCCTCCTCGACAACGTCGACAGCTCCCTCACCGCGCGCCACCAGTCCGAGACCCGCGTCCGGCAGTTCGTGGCCGACGCCTCGCACGAGCTGCGCACACCGCTCGCCTCGATCAGGGGGTATGCCGAGCTCAGCCGCAAGGAGCGCGAACCCGTGCCCGGAGGCGTGCGGCACGCCCTCGACCGCATCGAGTCCGAGGCCAAGCGCATGACCACCCTCGTCGAGGACCTGCTCCTGCTGGCCCGCCTCGATGCCGGTCGCCCCCTCGACCACGCCCCCGTCGACCTGTCGATGCTCGTGCTCGAGTGCGTCAGCGACGTCCAGGTCACCGCGCCCGGGCACCGCTGGGAGCTGGACCTGCCCGAGTCGGTCATCGAGACGACCGGCGACCGCGGCCGGCTGCAGCAGGTGCTGGTCAACCTGCTCGCCAACGCCCGCAGCTACACGCCCGAGGGCACCGTCGTGCGCACGTCGCTGGCCGTCGAGGGCGACCGCGCGGTCCTGCGGGTGCTGGACGACGGGCCCGGCATACCAGAATCCTTGCAGCCCAACCTCTTCCAGCGGTTCACGCGAGGCGACACCGCCCGCAACCGGGCCGCCGGCTCGACCGGCCTGGGCCTGTCGATCGTCGACGCCGTCGTCAAGGCGCACCACGGCGACGTGCGGGTCGACTCCGTGCCCGGGCGCACGGAGTTCACGGTCACGCTCCCCCTCCGCTAGCCCTCGCCAAGCACCCGACGAGGCCCGTAGGGGCGGCAAAGGGGGCTCATAGGGTCCCCACAACCGCGAGGCCGAACGTTGGGGGCATGACGATCTCGACCCTTCGGCGCAGCGCCCGCGGACTCGCCGCACCGCGCACCGCCCCTCGCGAACAGCCTACGGCGGCAACGCCATACACCCAGGGGCGGGCGGCCCGCCTGTGGCGCGGACCGGCCGAGGACCCGAGCTGGGCCCGCCCGTCGCTGGTCATCCTGCTGTGCGCGACCGCGACGTTCTACCTCTACGACCTGACGAGCTCCGGCTGGGCCAACGCCTTCTACTCCGCCGCCGTGCAGGCGGGCTCGGAGTCGTGGAAGGCCTTCTTCTACGGCAGCTCGGACGCCGCAAGCGCCATCACGGTGGACAAGCCGCCGGCCTCGTTGTGGGTGATGGCCCTGTCCGTGCGGATCTTCGGGCTCAGCTCGTTCGCGATCCTGCTGCCCGAGGTCCTCATGGGCGTGGCCTCGGTGGGCGTCCTCTACGCCACGATCAAGCGCCACTTCGGTGCCGCCGCGGGCCTGATCGCCGGTGCCACGCTGGCGCTCACGCCCGTCGCGACGCTGATGTTCCGGTTCAACAACCCGGACGCGCTGCTGGTGCTGCTCATGACCCTCGGCGCCTGGGCCACCGTCAAGGCCGTCGACGAGGGCCGCGCCCGCTGGCTCGTCGCCACCGGCGTCCTCCTCGGGTTCGGCTTCCTCACCAAGACCCTCCAGGTGTTCCTGGTCCTGCCGGCGTTCGCGCTCGCCTACCTCCTGGCCGCCGACACGACGCTCGGCCGCCGCATCCAGCACCTGCTCGCGGCCGGGCTGGCGATGGTCCTCTCCGCCGGCTGGTGGGTCGCGATCGTCGAGCTCGTGCCCGCCTCCGCCCGCCCCTACATCGGCGGGTCGCAGACCAACTCCTTCCTCGAGCTGACCTTCGGCTACAACGGGTTCGGGCGCCTCACCGGCGACGAGACCGGGTCCGTGGGTGGTGGCAACGGGTGGGGCCAGACCGGTCTGACGCGCCTGTTCGACGCCGAGATCGGCGGGCAGATCTCCTGGCTGCTGCCGTCCGCGCTGCTGCTGCTCGTCACCGGTCTCGTGATGCGGGGGCGCCTCCCCCGCACCGACGGCCGCCGCGCCCAGCTGGTCGTGTGGGGCGGCTGGCTCGTGGTCACGGCCCTCACCTTCAGCCTCATGGCGGGCATCTTCCACGCCTACTACACCGTCGCCCTGGCCCCGGCCGTGGCCGCGGTGGTCGCCATCGGCGCCACCCTCGCCTGGGAGCGTCGCGACCGGTTCGGTATGACGACCCTCGCGGCCGCCACCGCCATCGCGTCGGCCTGGTCCTTCGTCCTGCTCGCCCGCTCGGCCGACTTCCTGCCCTGGCTGCGCTGGCTCGTGGTCGTGCTCGGCCTGGCCGCCGCCCTGCTGATGCTGGTGCTCGACCGGATCCACGCCTCGGCCGTCAAGGTCGTGGCCGGAGCCGCGCTCGTCGCGGTCCTCGCCGGGCCCGCGGCCTACAGCGTGCAGACGGTCACCACCGCGCACACCGGCTCGATCGTCACCGCAGGCCCGTCGACCGGGTCCGGGACGGGCGGTCCCGGCGGCGGCCCGGGCGGGATGGGTGGCACGCCCCCGCAGGGCACCGCCAACGGCGCCACCGGCACCACCAACGGCCCGACCACCGGCCGTGGTGGCATGGCTGGAGGCATGGCCGGCGGCATGGGCGGCCTGCTCGGCGCCAGCACCCCCTCGACCGAGGTCGTGAGCGCGCTGTCCGCCGACGCCGACCGCTACACCTGGGTCGCGGCCGCCGTCGGGTCCCAGAACGCAGCCGGCCTCCAGCTCGCCACCGAGCAGCCGGTGATGGCGCTCGGCGGCTTCAACGGCACCGACCCGTCGCCGACCCTGGCGCAGCTCCAGGCCTACGTCGCCTCCGGGCAGATCCACTACCTGCTCGCCTCCGGCGGGATGGGCGCCATGGGCGGCTCCTCGACCGAGACGTCCACCACCAGCCAGATCCTGGCCTGGGCGGCCGCGAGATACCGGACGGTGAGCATCGACGGCACGACGTTCTACGACCTCACCCAGCCGCTCGCGGCGTCCTGACGAGGCGCCGGGCTCCGGCATACCTGCTCCGACCGACCCCCCACGGAAAGGATCAGACGATGGCACCCACCACCTCACCCGAGGCACCTGACCGCGAGCCGGCGCAGGGGCGTCCGGCCGCTGGGCTCGCCACGCAGCTGGGCAGGTTCGCGACGATCGGGGTGGCGAGCACGGTGCTCCACCTCGGGATGTTCGCGGCGCTGACCGGAGCGCTCGGAGCGTTGTCGGCCAACCTGGTGGCGCTGCTCGTCGCCACGGTCCTCAACACCGCCGCCAACCGGGCCTGGACCTTCGAGGTGCGGGGCCGGCAGGACGCGCTGCGGCACCAGCTGCAGGGGCTGGCGGTGTTCGCGGTCACCTGGGGTCTCACGAGCCTCGCGCTGCTCGGGCTGCAGACCGCGGCGCCGGGGGCCTCGGCCGGCGTGCAGACTTCCGTCGTCGCGGTCGCCAACGTCGTCTCGACGCTGGTCCGGTTCGTCGCCCTGCGCCGCTGGATGGCCGCGCCGGACCGCGAGGCCTCCGACGTCGAGGCGTCGACGGTCGAGCGCCACCCGGAGCTCGAGCCGCTGGACTAGCCCGAGAACCTCCGCAGCTCGTGGCGGGCAACGGCCATGAGGTGGACCTCGTCCGGCCCGTCCGCGATGTGCATCTGGCGGGCGTAGGCGTTGAGCTCCCCCAGCGGCGAGTCCTGCGACAGACCCAGCGCGCCGTGCGCCTGGATCGCCCGGTCGACCACGGTGCTGGCCATCGAGGGCGCCACGACCTTGAGCGCGGAGATCGCCGCGGCGGAGTCCTGGTCGTCCTGGTGGTCCAGCGACCACGCCGCGCGGTAGGCCAGCCACCGGGCCTGGTCGATCGCCACGCGAGACTGCGCGACCCACTCCTGCACGAGCCCGTGCTGCGCCAGCGGCCGCCCGAAGGCCACCCGTCGCGGCACGCGCTCGGCCATCAGGTCGAAGGCGCGCTCGGCCACCCCGACGAGCTTGAGGCAGTGCGTCAGTCGGGTGGGCGCCATGCGGGCCTGCGCCAGCGCGTAGCCGCGGTGCAGCGAGCCCACGACGTTGGCCAGCGGCACCCGCACGTCCTCGAAGACGACTTCGCCGTGCCCCCCGGTGTAGGGGTCGTCGTAGCCCAGCACCGACATCGCCCGCACGACCTGCACGCCCGGGGTGTCCCTCGGCACGATCACGACCGAGTGCTGCAGGTGCCGCTGGCCGCGCGGGTTGGACTTGCCCATCACGAGCATCACGCGGCAGTCGGGAGCCATGGCCCCGCTCGACCACCACTTGCGGCCGTTTATCACGACCTCCTGGGTCTGCTCGTCGACCTCGATGGAGGTGGAGATGTTGCCCGCGTCTGACGAGGCGACGTCCGGCTCGGTCATCGCGAAGGACGAGCGGATCTCGCCGGCCGCCAGCGGTGCGAGCCATCGCTCCTGCTGCTCCGGCGAGCCGTAGCGCAGCAGCAGCTCCATGTTGCCCACGTCGGGGCTGTTGGCGTTGATCGCCTCCGGCGCCAGGTGCGGCGACCGTCCCGACAGCTCGACGACGGGGGCGAGATCGAGGTGGCTCAGCCCCGAGCCGTAGGGCGCGGGCAGGCCGAGGTTCCACAGCCCGGCGGCGCGGGCATGGTCCGCCAGCCGCGCCATGACGGCGGGGCGGGTCCACCGGTGCTCGGCATCCAGCTCGGCGACCTCGCGCCGGGCGACGGCCTCGGCGGGATAGACCTCCTCCTGGAGGAAGTCGGCCATCCGGTCGCGCCACTGCTCCTGCACCGGAGACAAAGAGAAGTCCATGCCATCACGTTAAGGCGTGCCTCACCCCGGCCGTGACCGGGGTCTCACTTCGGACAGGGCGCCCGTATGCCGAGACGGCGGCCGGGTCGGCATACGGCCGGGAGGGCTGGTCGCGGGGAGACGCGAGAGCCCCCGACCGCTGTGGTCGGGGGCTCTCGATCCCTCGTGAAGGGTGTGGCGGAGGTGGCGGGATTTGAACCCGCGAGAGGTTTTCAACCTCAACCCGCTTAGCAGGCGGGCGCACTAGGCCACTATGCGACACCTCCAGTGCAACTTGCCCAGGCTACCGGTCGGGCGCGGGCCGGAGCAAAACGTCCGGCCCGCGCGCCGGTCAGCCCTTGCTGGTGTCGCTGCAGACGTCGTCGCTCGCGACCTTGGCCTGCAGGGTCGGTGTGCTCGACGTGGTGCTGCCCGGCACCGGGGCCGCCGTGATCGGCTGCGCCGGCAGCGGCGTCGTGCCCGAGCGGTTGGGCACCGCCACGACCTTGGGGGCGCCACGCCCGACGGACACCCGCACCGGGGCCCCGGCGGGACCGTCGGCCCTGAGCGACGCGCCGGGGAAGGCGAGCGCCACCTCCTGGGCCTGCGCGAGCTGGGCCGCGGAGTGGTGGACGACCACGCCGTTGCTCGGCGAGGCGGCCGCCGTGACGGCGCCGACGGTGAAGCCCTGCACGCGCAGCGCCTGGGCGACCTGACCGCCGAGACCGCTCGTGCCCGAGGAGTTCTCGACGCTCACCGTGACCGAGCTCGGCGCCACGGTCGGGGTCGCGCTCGGGGAGGCGGAGGCGGAGCTCGAGGCGCCGGTCGTGCCTGGCCACGGCTTGTCCTCGCGCAGGATCTCCCACAGGTCGGTGGCGGCCGGGCTCAGCTGCACCCGGTCCCGGTTGGCGGGGTAGGGCTCGACCGGAGCGGTGATGAACCGGATGCCGGCGGGCCGCAGCTCGCGCAGCTGGGAGGCGAGGCCGGACAGCGAGGAGACGTTGGCGAGGTCGGCGTCGGTCTTGAGCGACTTCGTGGCCGCGTCGAGGACGTTGTAGAGCTTGGGCGGGTTGAGCAGCACGCCGGTCGAGGTCGCCTGGCGCACCACGGCCGCGAGGAAGTCCTGCTGCAGGCGCACCCGACCGGTGTCGGACCCGTCACCGACACCGTGGCGCGTGCGCACGAAGGCGAGCGCCTGCTCTCCGTCGAGCCGGTGCCGTCCGGCCGCGAGGTCGAGCCCGCTGTACTTGTCCTTGACCGGGGAGGTCGTGCAGATCTCGACGGTGCCCATCGCGTCCACGATGTTCTTGAAGCCGGTGAAGTCCACCGTCATGACGTGGTCGATCGAGACGCCGGTGTTCTGCATGACCGTCGCCACGACGCAGCTGACGCCGCCGTCCTCGATGTTGGAGTTGAAGATCCTCTTGCTCCACTGGCTGACCGGGGCGTCGATGACGCAACCAGGCCCGGTTCCGGCCTGCGTCGACGTGGAGCTGCTCGTCGGCGAGGTTGCCGTGGCGGACGCTGAGGCGGAGGCTGCGGACTCGCCCTTGCGCGGCGGAGCGGGGATCATCGCGTCGCGCGGGATGGAGACGACGACGGCCGAGCGCCGGTCCGCGGCCAGGTGCACGAGCATCGTGGTGTCGGACCGCAGGCCCGGGTCCTTGGTGGGGTCGCCGTAGGCGCTGTTGGCGCCCTCCCGGGTGTCCACCCCCATGACCAGGATGTTCATGGCCGTGTGCCCGGTGGTCGGGTCCGTGGTGGCGCCGGGGGCCGGCTTCAGCAGGTTGTCGGTGATGTCCAGCGAGGACAGGTTGCCGTTGAGCCGGTATGCCGCGTACAGCCCGCCACCCAGGACCACCGCGAGGACGACGACGAGGGCGATGACGATGCCCTTGAGGATCGGCCGTCGACGACGGCGCCTCATGGCACGCAGCTCTCGTCGGGTGAGATCGGCGGGCACCGTGGGCTCCGAGGTGGTGGAGCCGTCCGGTGCCGATCCACCCGGCGTGGAGGCCGTCGAGCCCGGACGTGCGGACTCGTCAGGATCCTTCACGGGGAGACCTTTCAGGTTGGCGACGGCAGGCGTTGGCCGACCAGACTTCCGACGAGTGTATCGACGCAGCCTGGGCGAACCCTCCTGTTGACGCCGAGAACCCCCGACAGGTTGCCTGTCGGGGGTTCTGGTCTCCGGGTCCGGCTCCGCGGGAGCCGGTCAGCGCCGGAGGAGATCGTCGGGGATCAGATGGGGCGAACGGCGTCCGCCTGCGGGCCCTTGGGGCCCTGGGTGACCTCGAACTCGACGCGCTGCGCCTCGTCGAGGCTGCGGTAGCCGTTGCTCTGGATCGCGGAGTAGTGGACGAACACGTCCGGACCGCCACCATCCTGAGCGATGAAGCCGAAGCCCTTCTCAGCGTTGAACCACTTAACGGTGCCCTGTGCCATGGGTATTACTACTTTCGTTATGTCTGGCTATGACCGGGGAGCAGGATGCTCGCCGTCCAGATTGCCTTACCCCCCACGTCACGGGACATGCCCGTCCTTCGTGAACAACCCCCGCGCGCCCGACCTGTCGAGATCAGAAGGCGGAGGGTTACATCTACGTCTTGCGAGGAACTGCTTCAGCAACCACTCCCAAACCTACCATCGAGGCCCTCCGCTGTGATCCCCCGGAGGTGAACAACCGGTGTCTGCAACGATCCGTCTGCCACGACGTCTCGGCACCTCTGGCGGAGGGCGTGGGATTCGAACCCACGAAGCCGGGGCTACCGACTTAGCGGTTTTCAAGACCGCCGCACTAGGCCACTATGCGAGCCCTCCCGCCCCGCCGACCTCGTGCGGGACCCTCCCAGCCTACCGGGACGGGGGGCGGCAAAAAATTCGGCCAAAGGTCATAACGCGGGGGCGCGCGGGGCATGGGGACGACAAGCGAACACTCCAACCGGAAGGATCCATCATGCTCAACAAGCTCAGCTTCCTGGCCGGCGTCGGTGCCGGATATGTCCTCGGTGCGCGCGGCGGTCGTGGGCAGTACGACGCCCTCAAGCACCGCTCGACCTCGGCCCTGCAGAACCCGTCCGTCCAGAGCAAGATCGCGGACGCGGCGCAGGCGGTCAAGGCCCAGACCCCGCCCCAGGCGCACGGGCTGGTGGACAAGGCCGTGAGCGCCGTCTCCGGCGGCACCGCCCCGGCGACGTCCACCTCGACGTCCTCCACCTACACCACCGGGGTCACCCCCACCACGGGCGTCCGCACCGACTACACGGCCGACCCGGTCGGCATGCCCAACACCCCGTCCAGCACGGGCCTCGGCACGGACGGCCGTCTCGCCTGAGATCCTGTCGTCGACGACCGCTGCTGCGGTCACCCCCATCACCTAGGAGATACACATGCAGAAGCGACTGATGTTCATCGCCGGCGCCGGCCTCGGCTACGTCCTCGGCGCTCGCGCTGGCCAGGGCCGCTACGAGCAGATCAAGTCCCAGGCGGACTCGGTCTGGAACGACCCCCGCGTCCAGGAGAAGGTCTCCCTGGCCACGGAGGCCGTCAAGGAGAAGGCCCCCGTCGTGCAGGCCAGGGCCCAGGAGGCCGCCGCGGCCGCCCAGGCCAAGGCGCAGGACGCCGCCGGTGCCGCCCAGGTCAAGGCCCAGGGTGCTGCGGCCGCGGCCAAGGCCAAGGTCTCCGGCGACCACTCCGGCAACCAGATCGGCGTCGAGAGCTCGAGCGACGTGGAGCCCCAGACCGTCAAGTACGAGTCGGGCCGCTGACCCAGCTGCTCGCACCGCACACGACGAGGCGCCGCATCCCAGAAGGGGTGCGGCGCCTCGTCGTGCGGTGACCGGTCTGCGGCCGGCCGTGGTGCGGTCGCCGCGGTGAGGCGACCTGGCGGGCCTATATCCAGACGGCGGGGTCGTCGTACATCGCGTCCGTGGGGCTCTGGTCCGGTCCCGGAATGCGGACCTGCGCCGGGATCCCGACGGCGACCGCGTTGGCCGGGACGTCCTTGACGACCACGGCGTTGGCGCCGACCTGTGCGCCGTCGCCGAGGGTGATCGCCCCGAGCACGCGAGCCCCGGACCCGATCGTGACGCCGTTGCCGAGGGTGGGGTGCCGCTTGCCCTTGGCGAGCGAACGGCCGCCCAGGTTGACGCTGTTGTAGAGCATGCAGTCGTCACCGATCTCGGCGGTCTCGCCGATTACGACACCCATCCCGTGATCGATGAAGAAGCGCCGACCGATCGAGGCGCCCGGGTGGATCTCGACGCCCGTCACGGCGCGAGCCACGTTGGACAGCAGCCGCGCCGGGAGCCGCAGCGAGGGCCGCTGCCACAGCTGGTGCGTCACGCGGTGGGACCAGATGGCGTGCAGGCCCGGCGAGACGAGGGCCATCTGCAGGCGCCCCGTCGCCGCCGGGTCCCGCTCGATCGCCGCGTCGAGGTCCTCGAGGACCCCCGCGACGAAGCCGACCCGGCCCTGGCGCTGCGTCACGAGCGGGGCGAGGTTGACGCCGGCCTTGGCGCGATAGGCCTCAGCGGTGGAGAAGGTCGTCATGTCATCAGCTCATCTCGTGTCGCGGTGGGACTGCGGGCGGTTCGGCATACGGCCGCTCAGGAGGTGATGCCCTCGAACAGCACGGTGGACAGGTAGCGCTCCCCGAAGGACGGGATGATCACCACGATGGTCTTGCCGGCGTTCTCGGGACGGGCGGCGACCTGCGACGCGGCGTAGAGCGCGGCGCCGGAGGACAGACCGACGAGCAGCCCCTCCTGCGTGGCGGCCTTGCGGGCCCACTCGACCGACTGGTCGATGTTGACGTCGATGACCTCGTCGTAGATCTCCGTGTCGAGGACGTCGGGGACGAAGTTGGCGCCGATGCCCTGGATCTTGTGCGGGCCGGCCTGACCACCGTTGAGGATGGCGGACTCGGCGGGCTCCACGGCGATCATCTGCACGCCCGGCTTGCGCTCCTTGAGCACCTGGCCGACGCCCGTGATGGTGCCACCGGTGCCGATGCCGGCCACGACGATGTCGACGTTGCCGTCGGTGTCGGCCCAGATCTCCTCGGCGGTCGTGCGGCGGTGGATCTCGGGGTTGGCGGCGTTGGCGAACTGGCGGGCCAGCACCCCGTCCCGCTCCTTGGCGATCTCCTCGGCCTTGTTGACAGCGCCCTTCATGCCCTCGGAGCCGGGGGTGAGGACCAGCTCGGCGCCGTACGCCTTGAGCAGGGCCTTGCGCTCGGAGCTCATCGTCTCGGGCATGGTCAGCACGACCTTGTAGCCGCGGGCAGCGCCGACCATGGCCAGCGCGATCCCGGTGTTGCCGGAGGTCGCCTCGACGATCGTGCCGCCCGGCTTGAGCTCGCCGGCCTGCTCGGCGGCGTCGACGATGGCGACTCCGATGCGGTCCTTGACCGAGCTGGCGGGGTTGTAGAACTCGAGCTTGGCCGCGACCGTGGTGCCGCTGTCCTTGGTGTCGATGATCCGGTTGATGCGCACGAGGGGCGTGCGGCCGACGATCGCAGTGACGTCGTTGTGGATGGGCATGGGTGCGTGCTCCGCTCTGTCGATGTCTGACGGCTGATGGCTGTGTGGGCCTGCCGAGGTCTCGTCCGAGGCAACGTCCGAGGGGCGCAGGTGATTCCCACGTTATCGCTTGTCCAACATTGTGTTATGAGAAAGACCTCAGCGCAGCCTTGTCCCACCGACCGGACCCGTCCGGGCTAGCGATCCCCGTCACACATCACTCGTCAGGCATGCCCATCTGTCTATACCCGCCCGTAGGATCACCGCATGTCAGCACTGCAGATCACGGCCCTCGTGCTGTGCTTCGTGATCCCGAGCATCGGATGGCTCCTGCTCTTCCGGCAGGTCTTCCGGTTCACCCGGGTGTTCCGCTCAGGTCAGCCCGACCCCACGCGGACCGACCAGCCGGCCAGGCGCACCATGACGCTCGTCCGCGAGTTCCTCGGTCACACCCGCATGGCGCGCCTGCCCTGGGTCTCGATCGCCCACTGGTTCACGGCACTGTCCTTCTTCGTCCTCTTCTCGACGCTGGTCAACGCCTTCTTCCAGCTCGTGTGGGCCGACTTCCGGCTGCCGCTGATCGGCCACTTCCCGCCCTTCGAGTGGCTCGTGGAGCTCCTCGCCTGGGGTGGCCTGCTCGGCATCATCTTCCTGATCGTCGTCCGGCAGCGGCAGCACCCCCGCAGCGCCGCGGGCTCCGGCGGACGCCGCTCGCGGTTCTTCGGATCGACCTGGTGGCAGGCCTACTACGTCGAGTTCACGATCCTCGCCGTCACGATCTGCATCCTCTCGCTGCGCTCCCAGGAGGCGGCGCTGCTCAAGCTCACCTCTCCCGGCGAGAGCATCGGCCTGCACTTCCCGCTGACCGGCTGGATGTCCGGCCTCTGGGGCAACCTGTCCGAGCCGTGGCTGCGCGAGTCGATCTACCTCGTCGCGATGATCAAGATCCTCGTGTCCTTCGCCTGGATGATCACCATCGCCCTCCAGCCCACGATGGGCGTTGCCTGGCACCGCTTCCTCGCGTTCTTCAACATCTGGTTCAAGCGCAACGCCGACGGACGCACCAGCCTCGGCGCGCTGCAGCCGATGTCCATCGACGGCAAGCCGTTCTCGATGGACGCCATGGAGGACCTGGACGAGGACTCCTCGATGGGCGTCGCCAAGGCCGAGGACCTGACCTGGAAGCAGCTGCTCGACGTCACCACCTGCACCGAGTGCGGCCGCTGCCAGTCGCAGTGCCCCGCGTGGAACACCGACAAGCCCCTCTCCCCCAAGCTGCTCGTCATGACGCTGCGCGACCACGCGCACGCCAAGGCACCGTGGATGACCGCGTCCGAGGAGGCCCGCGCGGGCCTGCCCGAGCACACCAAGGCCCTCGCGCACATGCCTCTCGTCGGCCAGACCGGGTATGACGAGGAGCACCCCCTCACGGCATACGACGCCCTCGGTCCCGACGCCGTCATCGACGAGGACGTGCTGTGGTCCTGCACGACCTGCGGTGCGTGCGTCGAGCAGTGCCCCGTCGACATCGAGCACGTCGACGCCATCGTCGACATGCGCCGCAACCAGGTGCTGATCGAGTCGGCGTTCCCGGCCGAGCTCGGCGGGCTCTTCAAGAACATGGAGTCCAAGGGCAACCCGTGGGGCATGGCGCAGCGCGCCCGCCTCGACTGGGCCAAGGACCTGCCGTTCCCGGTCAAGCAGGTCGGCAAGGACGTCGAGGACCTGTCCGAGGTCGACTACCTCTTCTGGGTCGGCTGCGCCGGCGCCTTCGAGGACCGCGCCAAGAAGACCTCGCGCGCCGTCGCCGAGCTGCTCGACACCGCCGGCGTCTCGTTCGCCGTCCTGGGTGACGGCGAGACCTGCACCGGCGACTCCGCGCGCCGCGCCGGCAACGAGGTCCTCTTCCAGATGCTCGCCCAGCAGAACGTCGAGCAGCTCAACGAGGCCGGCGCCACCAAGATCGTCGTGACCTGCGCGCACTGCTTCAACACCATCAAGAACGAGTACCCGCAGGTGGGTGGCGACTACGAGGTGCTGCACCACACGCAGCTGCTCAAC
>NZ_DCYC01000085.1:814-1640 GCF_002330965.1 Arsenicicoccus sp. UBA2120 | reverse complement strand
CCCCGCCTCGAGCGCACCCGTCGTCACCTACCACGACCCCTGCTACCTCGGACGGCACAACAACGTGTATGCCCCGCCGCGCGAGCTCATCGGGTCGCTGCCCGGCGTCGAGCTGCGCGAGATGCCCCGCCACGGCGAGACGTCCTTCTGCTGCGGCGCCGGCGGCGCACGCATGTGGATGGAGGAGAAGCTCGGCACCCGCATCAACATGAACCGCACCGAGGAGGCGCTCGCCACGGGCGCCGACCGGATCGCGGTGGGCTGCCCCTTCTGCCGCGTCATGCTGTCCGACGGCGTCACCGCCAAGGAGGCCGACGACTCCGCGGTCGAGTCGGTCGAGGTAGTCGACGTCGCCCAGATGCTCCTGGCCGCCGTCCGGCGCGCCGACGAGGTCGAGGCGCCGGTCGAGCCGGCTGCCGAGGCCGCGTCGACGGGTGCAGCCGATGATGCCGCAGCTGCGGCGGCGTCCGGCACGGCCGGGGTCGCCGCAGCCGGCGCACCCGAGGGCATCAAGCCCGACGCCGACGACCGGCAGACCAGCACCACCCCTGCCGAGGAGGCCAAGGCGGAGGAGCAGGAGGAGGTGCGCGTCCCGGAGGAGAACGACGAGCAGGCCGTCCACGCCGCCAACGACGCCGACCCCTGGGACGACGACGACACCACCCCGGCGCCGGCCGCCCAGTCCCAGCCGGAGTCGAAGCCCGCGCCGCAGCCGGAGTCGAAGCCGACGCCCGAACCGACACCGGTCCCTGCCACCGACGACGTCGCCGACCCCTGGGACGACGACGACACCACCCCGGCGCCGGCCGCCGAGACCCAGCCCGAG
>NZ_DCYC01000085.1:0-483 GCF_002330965.1 Arsenicicoccus sp. UBA2120 | reverse complement strand
AGCCCGAGGCCGAGCCCGCGCCCCAGCCGGAGTCGAAGCCCACACCGGCCACCGAGGACGTCAAGGACCCCTGGGACGAGGACGACGACACCACCACCCCGGCACCCGTCGCCCAGACGAAGCCCGACTCGGAGACTCAGACGAAGCCCGAGCCGGAGCCCACACCGGCAACCGCCCCTGCCACCGACGACGTCGCCGATCCCTGGGACGAGGACGACACCACCCCGGCGCCGGCCGCCGAGACGAAGCCGGAGCCGGAGCCGGAGCCTGAGTCGAAGCCCGTGCCTGAACCGGAGCCCGTACCGGAGCCGGAATCGAAGCCCGAGCCCCCGAAGCCGGCGAGCGCCATACCGCCTGGCGATCAGGTCAAGGACCCCTGGGACGAGGACTGAGTGACCCAGGACGAGAGGGGCGTGGCCGCGGCCGCGCCCCTCTCGCATGCGCCCTCCGCCCAGACGACATGAACTGAGCCCCCAGCTCACA
>NZ_DCYC01000030.1:37468-78239 GCF_002330965.1 Arsenicicoccus sp. UBA2120 | reverse complement strand
CGGCCGGCGCGGACGCGGCGTTTGTGAGCTGCGAGCGCACGAACGGCCGGTGAGGACGCCTCGCATCAGACTTTCGTGAGCTCCCAGCGCGCGAACGGCCGGTGAGGGCGCCTCGAATCGCGCTTTCGTGAGCTGCGAGCGCGCCAAGGCCCGAGGAGTCCAGGGCGGGTCAGACCAGGGAGCGCAGACCCTCGACGACCGCGTCCACCCAGGAGCCGACGGAGGCCTGGGCCTGCGGCGTCGCCGGGGATCGCAGGCGCGCGTGCAGGCCGGACCCATCGGCGACGAACCACACCTGCACCCCCTGCGTCGGCGCGACCGCCGACACGTGCTGCGCCCGCCAGGCGGGGTCGAGCGCGACCGGGAGCCGGCGGTGGTCCAGCCACGACACCGCGAACATGCCTGGGGTGACAGGCATCCCGTCATACGGCGCCATGATCGGGGCCAGCGCGTGCGACCCGAGGCCCACCGCCTCGCGCACCGCAGCGCCGCACGCCTGGGGCGTCGGGTCCGCGGACTCCAGGACCGCGTTGGTGATGAACCAGCCGACCGACTGACGCCAGCGCGACTGGTGGCGGCTGTGCACGGGAAGGACGGCTCGCAGGGGCGCGCCGGCCAGGGAGGCCGAGGCCCGCGTCATCACGGAGACGGCCATGGCCAGCGGCCCGACCCCCTCGAGGCTGGCCCGTGCCTCGAGCCGGGCGAGGCCGCGCGGGTCGAGCAGGTCGTGGGTCGAGACCACCTCGGGCCGGGGCGCGGACACGTCACCGAGCGGCAGCGGGAAGGTCGGCATCGCGCCGCCGCCCGCGCCGAGGATCTCGTGCCACCGGCGCAGCACGTGCTCGGGCGCCGGCGGCTGCGCGGCCAGCTCGGCCGTGTGCTCGGCGAAGGACCCGACCCGGGGCAGCCGCGAGGCGGGCACCCGGCCGGCGCGGTGGTCGTCGAGGCAGGAGAGCAGGTCGCGCACGAGCAGGGGAAGGGACCAGGCGTCGACGTGGGCGTGGTCGGCGGCGATCACGACGACCGGGTCGTTGCCGTGGGTCGGCTCCAGCAGCGCCAGCCGGTGCGAGGGGGACTCGAGCGGGGAGCAGGCGGCGTCGAGCAGGGTGCGCAGGGCGGCCCGGGTCGGGGCCGGCAGCGTCGGGTCGGTCGGGTGCTCGACCCAGCGTCCCGGCTCGTCAGCCAGCGCGAGGGGGTGCAGCCGCAGGCCCTCGTCGGTCTCGGCGAAGGCCGAGCGCAGCGTGCCGTGCCGCTCCACGACGGCGCGCCAGGAGGCGGCGAGCTCGTCCGGTCGTACGCCGCCGGGGACGCGCAGCGCCGCGGCCATCCACGAGCCGGGTCGTGCCCCGGCGCGCAGGTGCATACCCTGGTCGAAGGACACCGGCAGCTCACCGGGAGCACGGTGCAGCGGGAGCTCGAGGCTGCGCAGCCGCCCCTCGGGCAGGTCGACCTGGTCGGCGTTGGTCAGGCGCACGGGCGGCCTCCTGCGGGTACGGCGGGGCCTGCGGCCCGGCGGACGACCCGGGCGTCGGTGACCAGGACGGATGTCGGAGCCCCACTGTCGCCGCGCCATACGCGCAGGTCAAGGCGGGTCCACGGTGAGGGATGGTCGTGAACCGCCTTGGCTATGATGGCGACTCACGTGAGTCGCGCCGGGGCGTCACCCCCGGTCCGCGCGGGTGACCGCCTCGGCACCGAGGAGTGGTCATGAGCACGATCGGCGTCGACGGAGCCAGCCTCGACGTGGAGGTCCACGGCAACGGTCCGTTCGTGGTGCAGCTGCACGGCCTGACGTCCAGCCGCCGCGCCAACGCCGACGCCGGCCTGGACCTCACCCGTCACCTGCACGAGCACACGGTCATCCGCTACGACGCGAGAGGGCACGGCGCGTCCACGGGTCGGCCGGAGCCTGGGGACTACGGGTGGGAGACGCTCGCCGACGACCTGCTCGCCGTGCTCGACCGGCTGGCCCCGGGCGAGGCGGTGCACGGCGTCGGGCCGTCGATGGGGACCGGGACGCTGCTGCACGCCGCGGTCCGGGACCCCAGCCGGTTCCGCAGCCTGACGCTGACCGTGCCGCCGACGGCGTGGGAGACGCGGGCGGCCCAGTCGGAGGCCTACCTCGACAGCGCGGAGCTGGTGGAGCGTCGCGGTGTGCAGGCGTTCATCCGGGTGGGGCGGGTCGCCGCCCGCCCGCCGGCGGTCGCGGACCAGGAGGTGCCGGTGCCCGACGTGCGCGAGGAGCTGCTGCCGTCGGTGTTTCGCGGCGCGTCGCAGACCGACCTGCCCGACCCGGACCGGCTGCGTGCGTTGTCGGTCCCGACCCTGCTGCTGGCCTGGCCCGGAGACCCCTCGCACCCGCTCAGCACGGCCCGCGCCCTGCACGACCTCCTGCCGCTGAGCGAGCTGCACCTGGCCCGGGACCCCGACGAGCTGTCGGGGTGGCCGCACGTGCTGGAGCGCTTCCTCACCCGGCAGCGCGCCGCCGGCGTCACCGCGAGGGAGGCCCGCCGATGAAGTCGACCACGGAGTTCCACCGCGCCTCGTGCCGGCGCTCCCGCTCCTCGGCGAGCAGGTCACGCGGGCTGCCCGGCTCATAGCGTCGGGCCCAGCGCGATCGCGGTCGCGCGAGACGCACCGCCCCGACCCAGGCGATCCCCGGCACGAACATCCCCACGACCGCGAGCCACGGCTTGCCCTTGAGCAGGCAGACCACCGCGGCGACGACGTTGACGACGAGGACCCCCGTCACGGCCCAGCGCACGGCCCCCGACCCGCGCGGGGTGGAGACCAGACCCAGCGGGTCGGTGCCGAGCAGGAGGGCCAGGGCGATGATCGCCGTGGTGATGAGGGCCGTCACGGAGGTGCGGCCCTGGGGCGACCAGTAGACGTCCTCGAGGTGCAGCCACAGCGCGAACTGGTCCAGCGTCAGCGCCGCCCCGACCCCGAACGCCGCGGCGGCCACGTCGGCCCACGCCCCGGACGGTCGGTAGGCCACCTGGAGCAGGCCGACGAGCAGGATCAGCAGGATCCCCCACACCTGGTGGTGGATGTGCACGCCGTTGATGAGGATGTCGCGGATCGGTCCGCTGGGCCGAGCACCCGCGGGGGCCCGGTCGGCCCGGTGCCGGATGTAGCGCGTGGCCGCCCGCGTCAGCACCGTCGTGACGACGAACGCCAGCAGCAGCCATAGCAGGGACACCCGCTCCGGCGTGGCGCCCGCCCGCGGCAGCACCTGCGGCAGCACCTGAGCAGCCCCGTCGACGACGAAGGCACACGCGGCAGCGCAGGCGGCGATCGTGAGGGCGGCAGTCATGGCGCCTCGATCATGTCAGGCCTCGAGCGGGTCGTCCTCGTCCTCGACGTCGTGGTCGACCGGGGCCGAGGCGGCCGGGTCCAGCGCGCGGGCGACCGCGCCCTCCGGGATGGGCGGGGGAGTGCCGCCCCACGCGGGGCAGATGTCGCGGTGCGCGCACCAGTCGCACAGCCGCGACTTGTTGGGACGCCAGTCGCCGGTCTCGGCGGCGCGGACGATGGCCTGCCACAGCGCCTTGAGCTTGCGCTCGGTGGCCCGCAGGTCCGCCTCGTCGGGCTGGTAGCGCACGATCTCGGCGTTGCCTAGGTAGACCAGCTGCAGCATCGACGGCACCACGCCTCGCAGCCGCCACAGCACGAGGGCGTAGAACTTCATCTGGAAGAGTGCCTTGCCCTCGAAGAGCACCGAGGGGGAGCGCCCGGTCTTGTAGTCGACCACGCGGATCATGCCGTTGGGCGCGACGTCCAGGCGGTCGACATACCCCCTCAGCAGGAGCCCGTCTAGGTCGCACTCGAGGTAGAGCTCGCGCTCGGCGGGCTCGAGATCCGTCGGATCCTCCAGCCCGAACCACCGCTCGACCAGCGAGGTCGCCGAGGTCAGCCAGGCCGTGAGCTCGGTCGCCTCCTCGCCGTCGCCGATCAGCTCGGCCAGCTCCGGCCGCTCGGCCAGCAGCGCCTCCCACTGCGGACCCACGAGGGAGGCCGCGTGCTCCAGCGTGCGCTCGGGCGCCGGCACGTCGAACAACCGCTCCAGCACGGAGTGGACCAGCGTGCCTCGGGCCGCCGCGGAGGACGGCGGCTCGGGCAGCCGGTCGATGACGCGGAAGCGGTAGAGGAGCGGGCACTGCATGAAGTCGGCGGCTCGGCTCGGGGACAGGGCGGCAACCATGGGACCGACGATAGGACCTCGCACCGACATACCCCCTGCGCCACGTAGGCTCGCGCCATGTCCGACCCGCGTGGACCCCAGCCGACGCCGCCCGACCGCCCCGTCGAGCCGGCCGTCGCGGACGCCGACGTGCAGACCCACCCGGGCTGGCGGATCGGCTCGCTGCGCGGCACCCCCATCTATCTCGGCCGCACCTGGCCCATCCTCGTGCTGGTGATCCTCGCGACCTTCGGTCCGTCCCTGTCGCGGTCACGGCCCGACCTCGGGGCGGGCGCCTACGCCGTTGCGTTCGCCTACGCGCTGCTGCTGCTCGTGTCGGTCCTCGCGCACGAGGCGGCGCACGCGCTGACCGCGCAGGCGTTCGGGCACCGGGTGCACCGGATCGTCGCCGACCTGATGGGCGGGCACACGTCATACCAGTCCGACAGCAACACCCCCGGCCGCAGCGCGATGGTGGCCCTCGCGGGGCCGCTCGCCAACGCGGCCCTGGCCGTGGCGGCCTGGCAGCTCCTCGCCGTCACCCCCGCCGGGGTGCCCCGGCTGCTCATGGGCGCCATGGCCTACTCCAACGCGTTCGTCGCGGTCTTCAACCTGCTGCCGGGCCTGCCCCTGGACGGCGGCTTCGTGCTCGACGCTCTCGTATGGCGGATCACCGGTCGCCGCACCACCGGGCTGCTGGTCGCGGGGTGGAGCGGACGCGTGCTCGCGGCGCTCGTCGCCCTGTGGTTCATCGGGCGGCCGCTGCTGTCCGGTCGTGCACCGGACTTCTTCTCGATCGCGTGGGGCGCGCTCATCGGCAGCTTCCTGTGGGCCGGGGCCGGCGGGGCCATCCGCTCCGCACGCGCCCGCGCCCTGCTCGACCAGGTCCGGCTCGGCGACCTGCTGCACCCCACGGCCCTCGTGCCCGCAGGCTCGTCGGTGGCGGACGCCGTGCGGCTCTACGGCGTCCACGGGGCGCAGGTCGTCGCCGTGCAGGACGCGCAGGGGGTCCCCACCGCGGTCGTCGACCCCCGCGCGGTGCAGTCGGTGCCCGTGGACCAGCAGGCCGCCACCCCCGTCCTCGCCGTCGCGCACCAGCAGCCGGCCGGGTGGGTCATCGACCTCGCGCCGGACGTCCCCGTCACCGACGCCGTCGAGCGCATGGCCCAGCTCGAGGCCGGCGTGATCCTGGTGCGCCTGCCGGGCGGCGGGCACGGCCTGCTGGACGCCGGCGAGGTCGAGGACGCGGCGAGCCGCCGAGCCTGAGCCTGACGCCCGAGCCTTGCTACCGATCCTGACGCCCAAGCCTGACGCCCAAGCCTGACGCCAAGCCCTGCACCCGGGCCCCGCCGGACGCGGTCGAGGTCTGTCGGTGCGGCTCACTACAGTGGAGAGACCATGAGGACACAGCCCGACGCCACCGCGCCCCTCGCCCCACCGCAGCCCACCGGCGCGGCCGGACGCCGAGGCCCCTTCCAGCCCGGCGAGCGGGTGCAGCTGACCGACGCGCGCGGCCGCATGCACACGATCACGCTGGCGGTCGGCGGCGAGTTCCACACCCACCGCGGCCGCATCCTGCACGACGTCGTCATCGGCCTGCCCGACGGGTCCACGCTCACCAACACGGCCGGCGAGGAGTTCCTCGCGCTGCGCCCGCTGCTGTCCGACTACGTCATGTCCATGCCCCGCGGCGCCGCCGTCGTCTATCCCAAGGACGCGGGCCAGATCGTGCAGTATGCCGACATCTTCCCCGGCGCCACCGTGGTCGAGGCCGGCGTGGGGTCCGGGGCGCTGTCCATGTCGCTGCTGCGCGCCATCGGCGACCAGGGGCGGCTGCTGTCCTTCGAGCGCCGGGCCGACTTCGCCGAGATCGCCCGCGGCAACGCCCGCACCTTCTTCGGCACCGACCACCCCGCCTGGACCGTGACGGTCGGCGACCTGGCCGAGACCCTGCCCGAGGTCTGCGCGCCCGGCACGGTCGACCGCGTGGTCCTCGACATGCTTGCGCCCTGGGAGTGCCTCAAGGCCGTCGCCGACGCGCTCGTGCCCGGCGGCCTGCTGATCTGCTACGTCGCCACCGCCACCCAGCTGTCCCGCGTTGCCGAGGGCGCCAAGGAGCACGGCGGCTTCACCGAGCCCCACGCCTGGGAGACGATCGAGCGCGACTGGCACCTTGAGGGGCTCGCCGTCCGTCCGGTCCACCGCATGCACGGCCACACCGGCTTCCTCATCACCACGCGTCGCCTGGCCCCCGGCGTGACGCCGCCCCTGCGCAAGCGCCGCCCCGCCAAGGGCCCGGACGACCCCGAGGAGCAGCCCTTCGGCGTCGAGGTCGACCGCGAGTGGTCGCCAGAGGACGTCGGCGAGCGGGTCGTCTCCGACAAGCGGCTGCGCAAGATCCGCCGCACCGTCACCGGCGAGGCCCCGCCGCCCGACATGCCGCCCAAGCGCCGAGACGCGGACCCCGCGCCTGGCACCGACCCCGCGCCTGACGGCGACCCGGCAGAGACGCCGGCGGAGCGGCATACGGCCCAGGACGACGTGAGCACCCCGGAGGTGGACCAGTGACCTATGACCCGACGAGCGAGGCGCACGCCGCCCGCATCCGTGACCTGACCACCCAGCTGTCCGCGCTGCGGACCGCCAACGGCGCGCTCGGTCAGGCCAACGAGCGACTCACCACGACCCTCAAGGCGGCTCGCGACCAGATCACGGGCCTGCGCGAGGAGATCGACCGGATCGCCGCGCCGCCGTCGACCTACGGGGTCGTGCAGCGCACGTATGACGACGGCACCGCCGACATCACCAGCGCCGGGCGCAAGATGCGGGTCGCCGTGTCGATGGACCTGCCCCTCGCCGACATCCGGCCCGGGCGCGAGGTGCGGCTCAACGAGGCGCTGGTGGTCGTGGCGCTGGCCGACTACGAGCAGGCCGGCGAGATCGTCATCGTCAAGGAGCGCCTCGACGACCACCGGGTGATCGTGCTGCTGCGCAACGACGAGGAGCGCGTCGTCCGCGTCGCGGGGTCGCTGGACGGGGTGCGGCTGCGCCCGGGCGACGCGGTGCTGCTCGACGCCCGCAGCAGCTTCGTGCTCGAGACGGTGCCGCACGCCGAGGTGTCCGAGCTGCTGCTCGAGGAGGTGCCCGACATCTCCTACTCCGACATCGGCGGGCTGACGCCGCAGATCGACCAGATCCGCGACGCCGTCGAGATGCCCTTCCTGCACCCGGAGCTCTATCGGGAGCACCACCTGCGCCCGCCCAAGGGGGTCCTGCTCTACGGCCCTCCCGGCTGCGGCAAGACGCTCATCGCCAAGGCCGTCGCCGCATCTCTCGCGCGCAAGGTTGCGGAGCGCAACGGCCAGACCGGCGAGGACGCGCCCAAGAGCTACTTCCTCAACATCAAGGGCCCCGAGCTGCTCAACAAGTACGTCGGCGAGACCGAGCGGCACATCCGCCTGATCTTCGAGCGGGCCCGGGAGAAGTCCGACGAGGGGACACCCGTCGTGGTGTTCTTCGACGAGATGGACTCGCTGTTCCGCACGCGCGGGTCGGGCGTGTCCTCCGACGTCGAGACGACGATCGTGCCGCAGCTGCTCGCCGAGATCGACGGCGTGGAGCGCCTCGACAACGTCATCGTCATCGGCGCCTCCAACCGCGAGGACATGATCGACCCGGCGATCCTGCGGCCGGGCCGCCTCGACGTCAAGATCAAGATCGAGCGGCCCGACGAGCAGGGGGCGCGCGAGATCTTCGCGAAGTACCTCACCACCGAGGTGCCCCTGCACGCCGACGAGCTCGACGACCACGACGGCGACCCCGCCGCGACGGTCGAGGACCTGATCGACGCCGTGATGGAGCGGATGTTCGCCACCACCGAGGACAACCGCTTCCTCGAGGTGACCTACCTGTCCGGCGCCAAGGAGGTCCTCTACTTCCGCGACTTCGCGTCCGGCGCGATGATCCAGAACATCGTCGACCGGGCCAAGACCGCCGCCATCAAGGCGCTGATCACGACCGGCGAGCGCGGGCTGCGGCTCGAGCACCTGATGGAGGCCTACGTCGCGGAGTTCCGCGAGAACGAGGACCTGCCCAACACCACCAACCCCGACGACTGGGCCCGCATCTCGGGCAAGCGCGGCGAGCGGATCGTCAACATCCACACGCTGGTCGGCGGCAAGGACCTCAAGGTCGACTGAGCACGCCCCACGCGACGGGGTTCACGCGGGCACCGACGGCGATCATTGCGACCGTCGTGAGTGGGGTGCTTGCACAGTGGCGCCGATGGCGCCACACTGGCGCCATGCCCAGCGTGCAGATCAAGGACGTGCCCGAGCAGACGCACGCCGTCTTGCGACGTCGGGCCGCGGAGGCACACCAGTCCCTGCAGGAGTACCTCCTGGGCCGGCTGGTGGACGAGGCGTCCCGGCCGACGCTCGACGAGGTTCTCGATCGCGCCGGCTCTCGGGCAGGCGGAGCGGTGACCCTCACCGAGGCCAGCGATCTGATTCGCTTCGACCGTGATCGTCGTTGACGCGAGTGTCCTGACCGTGGCGCTCGTCGACGACGGTGTCGACGGTGACCGTGCCCGGTCCCGCCTGCGCGGGGAGCGCCTCGCAGCGCCCGAGCTCGTGGATCTTGAGGTGCTGTCCGTCCTGCGAGGGCTGGTGCGGTCCGGGCAGGTGCTGCCGCGGAGGGCCTCACTGGCGATCGATGACCTCCGGGCCATGCCCATCGAACGCGTCCCGCATCGTCGGCTTCTCGAGCGGTGCTGGGAGCTGCGGGACAACATCACACCGTACGACGCTGCCTACGTGGCGCTGGCCGAGGCGCTCGAGGTATCCCTGGTGACAGGTGACGCACGTCTGGCGCGGTCCACGGGACCGCGCTGCCGGATAGAGGTCTTGACGGTGTCCGGCTGAGCACGGCGCAGTGGTGAGGCACCACGACCGGAGCCAGCGTGCACAGTCCGCGCTCCCAGCGCGAGACTCGCACACCCCAAGGCCGTCTCACGTGCCGGCTCCGCGCTCCCAGCGCGAGATCCGCACGCCTGCGGGGCGCCCAGCGTGCCAACTCCGCGCTCCCAGCGCGAGATCGGCACATAGGCGTGGGCTGGGGGCGTCAGGCGTCGGCGCGGCGACCCGAGCGCTGGGCGACGAGGCGGGGGAGCAGCAGGAAGAGCGCGAGGGCCGTGGTCGCGACCAGGACGAAGCTGAACGCGGTTCCGGCGCCGGTGACGGCCCGCAGCAGCATGCCCACCGCCACGGTGCACAGCCAGATCGGGAGGCCGCCGCGCAGCGTGGTGGGGGACAGGCGGGCCGCGATCGCCACGCCCCAGCCGACGAGGGCGCCCACGAGGAAGGGCCACGCCGTGCCGAGGACGGCGAGCAGCGCGCCCTCCTCGGCGTGCGACCGGCGACCGATCACGGCGAAGACGACGACGAGGACGAGATCCAGAGCGAGGAAGGCCGGGGCACGCATGGCCCCGAGCCTACCCGTGAGGTATGCCGCCCCCTGGCCCGGCATACCTCACGGGAGAGGATGGAGGTCAGGACGTCTGCCGACCGGCCGGAGGCTGCGGGACCTCGTCCTCGCGGCGGTGCTGGGGGAGCCAGCCGCCGGCGATGGCGAGGACCGCGATGGCGATGCCGGTGGGGCCGTACTCGACGCCGCGGTTCTCGTGGAGCCAGTAGCCGAGGTAGCCGAGCACCAGGCACAGGATGGGGAAGACGATGGCGTAGTAGCGGTTGCGCGTCATGACTTCATGGTTGTCGGGCGGGCGCTGACGGCATACGCACAGCAGTCAGGGGTGGGGCGTGACAGCTGTCATGCCCCACCCCTGACCGCCCCCCTGACCACGAGGGACGACGAGGTCAGCGGCGTGAGCCCAGCTCGCTGAGGAACCGGATCTGCGCGAGCATGATCCGCTCGATCTCGGCGGGGTCCACGGACTCGTCGGGGCCGTGGATCTTGGCCTTCTCCTCGTCCTCGGGACCCCACAGGATCGCCTCGGCGCCGGGGGAGGCGTGCAGCAGCTCGGTCACCAGGGGGATCGAGCCGCCGGAGCCGACCTGGGCCGGGGTCCGGCCGTAGACCTCCTCCAGCGCCGCGAGCGCGGTCGCCGCGATCGGGCCGGACGTGTCGCCGAGGAACGGCGAGCCCGCCTTGTCGTCCGAGAACTCCAGCGTGGCGCCGTACGGCGCGTGGGACCGCAGGTGCTCCTTGACCGTCTCGAGCTCGCGGGCCATGTCGGCGCCGGGGGCGATGCGCACCGAGACCCGCGCCCGCACCGAGGGGACCAGCGCGTTGGAGCACTGGTCGACGGGCACCATGTCGAGCCCGATGACCGTCGCCGACGGGCGCGACCACAGGCGTGACGCGAGCGGCCCGGTGCCCTGCAGGCCGACCCCGTCCTTGACGCCGGCGGACGCCGCGAACTCGGACTCGTCGACCTCGGCCCCCTCCCAGTCGAAGGAGTGCAGCCCCTCGATGACCGTGTTGCCGTCCTTGTCGTGCATCGTCGACAGCAGCTGGATCATGCCGACCAGGGCGTCGGGCGCCGCGCCGCCGAACAGGCCCGAGTGGACCGCGTTGTCGAGGGTGGTCAGCGTGACGGTGAAGGCGACGTCGCCGCGCAGGCCGGAGGTGATGGACGGCTCGCCTACCTTGGCCGGGCCGGAGTCGCAGATGATGAACGCGTCGCTGCGCACCATGTCGGGGTTGGCGGCCACCCAGTCCTCGATGTGGCTGAAGGTCTCCTCCTCGCCCTCGAGCAGCAGGCGGACCGTGCACGGCGGCGTGCCGTCGAAGGCCCCCATGGTGCCGAGGATCGCGACGACGCCGGCCTTGCAGTCGGCGGTGCCGCGGCCGTAGATGCGCCCGTCGTCCTTGCGCGTGGCGACCCACGGGTCCGAGTGCCACTGCTGGGACTCGGGGCAGGGCTGCACGTCGTAGTGCGCGTACATCGTGACCGTGGGGGAGCCCTCGGGGCCGGGCACCACGGCGTGGATCGCGGGGTAGCCGCCCGGGATGTCGAGCAGCTCGACGTCGGGGACGCCGTTGCGGCGGAACATCTCGAGCAGGTCCTGCGCGATGGCGTCCATGGGCTCCCGGGGGTAGCCGGGGAAGGCGACGGACGGGTGGCCCACCAAGGTGGCGTGGTCCTCGAGCAGTCGGGGCATGGCCTCGCGGGCGTAGTCGCGGGCGGCGGAAAGGTCCATCTGTGCTCCTCGATGAGTGTCGATGCAGCCACCCTATCCACCACCGGGGCTGCGCTATCCTGGACCCAGGTGAACGGATGTTCACCTCGCGATCTACCACTCCTTCCCCGCACGAGAGGCACGCGTGACCGCCGCCCCCACCACCACCCGGGCAGCGCTGCACCGCAGACGCGCCAACCCCACCCTCGTCACCACCGTGCTCGCCCTGACCGGCACGATCGTGGCGCTGCAGCAGACCCTGATGGTCCCGCTGCTGCCGGAGTTCCCGACCCTGCTGCACACGACCGCCGAGGACGCGTCCTGGCTCGTCACGGCCACCCTGCTGACCAGCGCCGTCGCGACCCCCGTCGTCAGCCGGCTCGCCGACATGCACGGCAAGCGCCGGATGATGCTGGTCTGCCTCGTGCTCCAGATCCTGGGGTCGGTGCTCGGTGCCCTCGGGGGGACGCTGGCCGTGGTCGTCGCCGGACGAGCCCTGCAGGGCTTCGCGGCGGCGCTCATCCCGGTCGGCATCTCGATCATGCGCGACGAGCTGCCCCGCGAGCGGGTCGGCGGGGCGGTCGCCCTCATGTCCGCCACCCTCGGCATCGGGTCCGCCGCAGGCCTGCCGCTGGCCGGCCTCATCTCGGCGCACACGAGCTGGCACGCGTTGTTCTGGGTCTCCGCGGCGATGGCGGCGGCCATGCTGGTCGCCATACCGCTCGTCGTCCCGGAGTCGACCCTACGGACCCCCGGGTCCTTCGACGGGGTCGGCGCGGTCCTGCTGTCCCTGGCGCTCGTGGCCTTCCTGCTGCCGGTGACCAAGGGCAGCCACTGGGGCTGGACCAGCGAGACCACCCTCGTCCTGGCCGTGGCCTCCGTCGTGCTCCTCGCGATCTGGGTGCCGTGGGAGCTGCGCACCAGGACGCCGATGGTCGACCTGCGCACCGCGGCGCGCAAGCCGGTGCTGCTGACCAACCTGGCATCCGTGCTGGTCGGCTTCTCGATGTACGGCAACATGCTGTCGACCACCCAGCTCCTCCAGCTGCCCGAGCGGACGGGGTTCGGCTTCGGCCTCGACGTGCTGCAGGCCGGCCTCGCCATGGTCCCCGGCGGGCTGATGATGGTGCTGCTGTCGCCCGCCTCAGCCGCGATCACCCGTCGCTGGGGTGGTCGCACCACGCTGGTCACGGGGGCGCTGGTGCTGGCCGGCGGCTACGTCCTGCGCGTCTTCCTCGTCGACCACCTGTGGCAGATCGTCCTCGGGGCGATGCTCGTCTCGGCCGGCACGGCGATCGCGTATGCCGCCATGCCCACCCTCATCATGGGCGCCGTCCCGATCACCGAGACCGCCTCGGCCAACGGCCTCAACTCGCTGCTGCGCGCCGTCGGCACCTCCTCGGCGAGCGCCGTCGTCGCGATGATCCTCACCACCACCGTGACCCGCGTCGGGGGCGTGGCGCTGCCGACGCTGGACGCGTTCAGGCACATCTTCTGGGTGTGCGCGCTGGCGGCCCTGGTGTCGGCGCTCGTGGCGGCGTTCCTGCCGTCCGCGCGTCCGGCGCCCGCCGTGTCGCCAGGCCGGGCGCGTGCCGACGACGCGGACGAGATCGTCGTGGCCGGCCGGGTCACCGCCACGGGCGTCCGGCCGGTCCGGTCCGCTGTCGTCACCGTGATCGACCTCGAGGGCGACCAGGTGGACTGGGCCCGCGTCGAGCCGGACGGCAGCTACGCGATCGTCCTGCCCGGCCCCGGGGACTACGTGACCGTGACCGCGGCCGACGGCTGGGAGCCGCACAGCGAGGTCGTCCACGTGAGCGGCACGCACGCCCAGGACATCGACCTGGGGGACCGGCTGCAGCTGGCGGGCCAGGTCACCGCCGACGGACGCCCCGTCCCTGGCGCGCTCGTGACCATGACGGCGCTCACCGGTCAGGTCTCGGGCGCGACGCGGACCGGAGCGGACGGGGGCTATGTGCTGCCGCTGTCCACCCATGGGCGCCACGTGGTGACCGCCGCCGACCCGAGCACCGGCCGCACCGGCTCGGTCGGCGTCACCCTCACGGGGGTCGAGCGCCGGGTGGACCTCGACCTCGGCCCCGCTCCCCGCCATACGCAGCCCGATCAGCAGCCGACCGACCAGCAGCCGACCGACCAGCAGCCGACCGACCAGCACGCCGCGGCGGTGCTCGCCGCGAGGGCGACCACCTGAGAGGATCACCGGGTGAGCCAGAGCCGAGAGCTGATCGTCCGAGCCGCGCGGCGCCTGTTCGCCGAGCGCGGCTACTCGTCGGTGTCGGTGCGCGACGTCGCCGCGGAGGCGGGGGTGTCCGCGTCCCTCGTGATGAAGCTCGTGGGCAGCAAGGCCGAGCTGTTCAGCTCCTCCGTCGAGTTCGCCCCCGACGAGCAGGACCTGTCCCACCCCGTCGACCGCCTCGGGCACGAGCTGGTCCGCAGCGTCGTCGGTCGCCTCGGCTCCGACGGGCCCGAGCCCCTCGCCCGGGCAGTCGTGCTCGCACTCCCGGCACCGGACATCGAGCAGGTGCGGTCCCGGTTCCACGCCGCGTATGCCGTCCCCCTCGCCGCCCGCCTCGGGGGTGGCGACACGGCCGAGCAGACCGCCGAGATGGTCGTCGCGACCGTCGTCGGCCTCGCCGTCTCCGCGCGGGTGCTGGGCCTGCTCGGGGACCGGGCCCACGACGAGGACCTGGTGGAGCGCTACGGCGCGGCGGTCCAGCTGATCATCGACCGAGGCGGGGCCTCCGGGGGCTCGCACTAGGGTGGGCGCATGACCGTACGCCGAGTGATGGGCATCGAGACGGAGTACGGCATCTCCGTCCCGGGGGAGCCGCACGCCAACCCGATCGTGCTGTCCGGGCAGATCGTCAACGCCTATGCGACGCGGCCCGAGATCACCGTCTCGCGCACCCGCTGGGACTACGAGACCGAGGCGCCGCTCGCCGACCAGTTCGGCCACGAGATGCCGCGCGCCGTGGCCGACTCCAGCCAGCTCACCGACGAGGACGACGAGATCGCCGCCAACGTCGTGCTCACCAACGGCGCCCGGCTCTACGTCGACCACGCCCACCCGGAGTACTCCTCGCCCGAGGTCACCTCGCCGCACGACGCCGTCGTCTGGGACCGCGCTGGGGAGCTCGTCATGGCCGAGGCCGTGCAGCGCCAGGCCGAGCTGAGCGGTCGGCAGATCAACCTCTACAAGAACAACACCGACGGCAAGGGCAGCTCCTACGGCACCCACGAGAACTACCTGCTGGCGCGGGACGTCGAGTTCGCTGCTGTCGCACGGCAGCTCATGCCGTTCTTCGTCGCGCGACAGGTGATCTGCGGCGCCGGCCGCGTCGGCATCGGGCCCGAGTCGCACCAGGCGGGGTTCCAGATCAGCCAGCGCGCCGACTTCTTCGAGCGCCAGGTGGGGCTCGAGACCACGATCCGCCGCCCGATCGTCAACACCCGCGACGAGCCGCACGCCGACCCCACGCGATACCGCCGCCTGCACGTCATCATCGGCGACGCCAACCAGGCCGAGACCGCCACCCTGCTCAAGCTCGGCTCCACCAGCCTGGTGCTGCGCCTCATCGAGCACGGCGACGTGACGCGGGCCCTCATGCCGGCGGACCCGGTGGCGGCGCTGCGGCAGATCTCGCACGACCCGACGCTGCGGACCACCGTGGAGCTGACCGACGGACGGCGCATGACGGGGCTGGACATCCTGTGGGCCTACTACGAGATGGTCGACGACCACCTGTCGCGTCACTACGGCCACGACCTGGACGAGGAGACGCAGGAGATCATGACCCGGTGGGACCACCTCATGGTCATGCTCGGCGACGACGTCCTGTCGGCGGCCCACAGCGTCGACTGGGTGGCCAAGCTCGCGCTCTTCGAGCAGTACCGCTCGCGCGACGGGCTGGGCTGGGACGACGCCCGCCTGCGCGCCATGGACATCCAGTGGAGCGACGTGCGCCCCGACAAGGGGCTGCACCACAAGCTCGAGGCCGCCGGACGGATCGACCGCCTCACCTCGCCGGAGCAGGTGCGGTCCGCCGTCACCGCGCCGCCCGACGACACCCGGGCGTGGCTGCGCGGCACGATGGTCGAGCGCTATCCGCACGAGCTGCTCGCCGCGTCGTGGGACTCCGTGATCGTGCGTCGTGCCCCGGGAGAGCCGCCGAGTCGCCTGTCGCTGCCCGAGCCCGAGCGCTGCACCCGGGCCCACCTCGAGAGCATCGTCGACGCCAGCCCTACCATGGCCGACCTGCTCGACCGGATCGTCTGACCCCGTCAGCACCAGCACGCACCGACCTGAACGCCCTGACCAGAACGCCCTGACCAGCAGGAGGCACCCCATGTCCCAGGAGCAGATCCAGCCCCAGCGCCGCGAGCCGGACCCCGCGGACGTCCCGGCACCCGTGCCGACGGCCCCGGTCACCACCTCCGTCGACGACGCCGGCCTCGACTCCGTGCTGGACGAGATCGACCTGGTGCTCGAGTCCAACGCCGAGGAGTTCGTCAAGGGCTTCGTGCAGAAGGGCGGGCAGTGACCCGCTGAGGTCTGCGGACGTCCCGTCAGTGCGTGTCGAACATGTCCTGGATGCGCGCCGTGTCGTCCGTGACCGTCAGCGCCAGGGCCAGCAGCGCGCGCGCCTTGTAGGGCCCCAGGTCACCGCCGGCGACGTAGTCGTGCCCCTGGTCGTCATACGCATCCCCCCGGGCCACCGTGCCCCGGGCCACCCGGCTCGACCGGACGACCACCACCCCGGCGGCGCGAGCCCGGTCGAGGGCCTCGGCGACGCGGTCGGGGACGTTGCCGGCTCCCGGCCCCGCGTGGACGATGCCGCGGGCGCCGGTCGCGACGACCGCGTCCACCAGGGCGCTGGACATCCCGGCGCGCGTGACGAGCACCTCCACCGGGGGCAGGTCGTCGAGCCCCTCGAGGGCCTCGAGGTCGTATGCCGACGCGACCCCGTGCAGCCGGCGGGACACGTGCGCGTAGCGGGGCACACCCCCGGCCACCTCGCCGAGCGGCCCGTGCGGCGAGCCGAAGGCCTCCACGCGTGACGTGTGCTCCTTGCGGACCTCACGAGCCGAGTGGATCTCCTCGCCCACGACGACCAGGGTCCCCAGACCACGTGACGACGGGTGGGCCGCCACGCGGACGGCGTTGAGCAGGTTGCTCGGCCCGTCCGCACCAAGGGCATCGGCCGGGCGCATGGCGCCGACCACCACGACCGGCTTGTCCGTGGGCACGACCAGGTGCAGCAGGTAGGCCGACTCCTCCAGCGTGTCGGTGCCGTGGGTGACGAGGACGGCGTCGACGTCGTCACGGGCCGCGAGCTCGGCGACGCGCCGGGCGAGCGTGAGCTGCAGCGGCAGGTCCATCTCGACCGAGTCGATCTGGCACAGCTGCTCGCAGGTGATGGTGGCCAGGGAAGCGAGCTGCGGGACCGCCCCCAGCAGGTCCTCGACCGTCAGGACGCCCGCCTGGTAGTGCTTGGCCGTCGTCGCCGCGGACGACCCGGCGATCGTGCCGCCGGTGCCGACGACGACGACGCGGGGGAGCCGGCCGTCGAGTGCAGGAGCATCAGCAGGTGCCGGTGAGCCAGCAGGTGCAAGAGAGTCAGCAGGAGCAGCGGAGGTGGCGACGTCGGCTACGGCATCAGGCATGCGCCCATCATGCCGTGGGCGCCGAAGGGGTCGTGGACGTCGATGCCGCCGATGCCGCCGAGGCAGGAGTCCAGTCGAGGTCGTAGCCGAAGGACCGAGGCCCCAGCAGCTCGAGACCACGCGACGTCCGCCACGGAGCGGGGGCCGGCAGGACGAGCACGCTGTGCCGCCGGCCGACCTCGACGTCGGGGTTGAGCGCCGGCAGGCCGGACTCGTCGACGAGGACGATCAGGTCGGGGACGCAGGCGTCGAGCGCGCCGTCGCGCCGGGCGAGGATGAACTCGTTCTGCACGTCGATGGCGTAGCGCGAGCCCGCGTCGTCCCGCAGCACGACCTTCCCCCGGCTAAAACCCCCCGCCAGGGCACAGCCGTAGTCGGTCACGACTCCCCGGAACGCCACGTGCCCTCCCGCGTGGGCCGCGATCACGTCGGCGAGCTCCTCGCCGGACGCGCCGGACTCGCGGGCCTCGCGACAGGTCCGCCCGAGCCGGCCGGCCGCGCTGATCGTGCCGGGGATGAGCGCCCCCCGAGCTCTGAGGTCTCGGCCGCGCAGCGGGTGATCGGCCACCCCGACGGAGTGGCCGCTGGCCGCGGAGACCGCTCGCACGAGGTCCTCGGCCCGCTGCTCGGACGCGACGTGGGGGACGACGAGCGTGTCCCCCTGACGGGTCGAGAGGGCCAGCGGGGCGATGGGCAGCCCGACGAGGTGGTAGGTGCTGTGGGACAGCTCGGGCACGGCACGCCCCGCCGGGTCCGCGTCGAGCAGCGGTCGGCCGAGGGCGGCGGCCGCTGACATCGCGTCGGCGGTGTTCTCGGCGCCGAGCTCGGTCGCGACGATCGCCCCGACCGGCTCGCCCAGGTGCTGCTCGAGGGCCAGCAGCGCGCCCAGCGCCTCGGGCGGCACGCCCGGAGCCAGCGGCGGGAGCTCTCCTCCCGGGGGCAGGGCGCCGGCGACGTACGGGCAGGCGGTCCAGGTGTCGTCGGGCAGCTCGGACAGGTCCAGCGCGACACGGCCCGTCGCGACGCGGCGCTGCTGCCCACCGTGCAGGCCTACCTCCGGCACGGCCGCAGCGTCCCGGCGACGGCTCGGGCCTGCTTCGTGCACCACAACACGGTGCGCTACCGGCTGGGCGTGCCCCGTGACCTGCTGCGCGGACGGACCGCGAGCGCCGACCCGCTCGACGACGTCGCCGTCGCCCTGCTCGCCGACGCCGTGCTGAACCCGTCGGCGGACTGACGACGTCGAGCGCCGGCCCCTGCTGCCCGGACGACGGGCATCCGGGTGCGATCTGGTCCGAATCGGCCGAACGCGGGTCAGGTCGGACATATCCTGGCCCGGGCCGTCCGGGTCCGTGGTGGAGGGGACCGGCCGGGGCCCGTCATACCTCCGCAAGGCACCCCGAAGGCAGCACGTGACCGTCAACCCCACCCCCCACCACCTCATGTGGGAGCTCCAGGAGCAGTTCCGCCTCTCCCTGGACCGCGCCACCGACCGCGCGACCGACCAGATCGGGGCCATCGTCTCGGCCGACGCGCTGCTCGTCGGCTTCCTCGCCGACGACGTCACGGTGCCCGGCGCACCCGACGTGTGCATCGCCCCGGCGGACCGCGGCTTCAGCATCCAGGACCTCGAGGGCATCCGCGCGGACGCGCAGCGCCGGTTCGAGGCCCACCCGGCGCACGACGAGACCTACGAGTCGGCCGCGGTCCAGCAGGCCGGCTCGACCACTTCCTCGACGAGACCCGCCGCGAGGCCGTCGCCGCGGCCCTCGACAGCGGTCGGGCCGGCCGCGGGCGCACCTTCTTCATCGGCAGCGGCGCCCGGGTCGGGGACTACGTCGTGCACCCCGCCATCAGCGTGGACAGCAGCGCGTATGCCGAGCTCAACGCCCTCCCGTACGACGAGATCGACGGGGTCCCGCTCACGACCTCGCTCGCGCACGGCATCGTCGTCGAGCTGCTGCGCATCGCCACCCACGCCCTCCTCGCGGCCCGGCCGCCGCGCTCGATCTCGCCGATCGACGACGACGTCCCCAACGACGCGATCCGGCGGTCGGCCAACCACCTCGTCTACTCCGCCGCCCTCATCGCGGGGGAGCGGCTCGGGCAGGGGCTGTTCGACGCGTTCGAGGGCCTGTCGTCGACGCCCTACGAGGGTCGCGTCGGCTCCGGCACCGTCGTCATGGCCCGCGAGGGGCACCCCCGCATCTCCGTCGACGTCCAGCTGCGCTCGGCGGTGTCGGTGCGCGAGCGGCGGCAGTTCCGCAAGCTCCTGGAGATGACCCGCCCCGGGCTGCACCTGCTGATCGACGGCCAGCGCATCTACGGCCTCGGGTCGGTCCAGCCGCTCGCCCACGACGAGCCCGACGACTCCGACAACGACATCTTCCGGTTCACGCTGCTCGAGCAGGGCTCCTGGCAGATGGCCTACAACCGCAACCCGCTCCTGCGGGTGTCCAGCGGCCACCCGCAGCTGCCCCGCCCGCGGATGTCGACCAGCCTGTTCATCGACGCCATGCGGCGCGTATTCGACGAGGTGTCCGACCACGACATACGAGGCATCTGGATGCTGGCCCAGAGCGCGGCGCAGCAGGCCCGCGGCGCCCTGCTCGTCGTCACGACCGCGGCGGCCGAGGAGGCCAGGCGCCTCGCACCCCAGGCCCTCTCGATCCGGCCGCAGCAGCTCAGCCCGGACGTGCTGGACGCGGTCACGCGCATCGACGGCGCGGTCCTGCTCACCCCCGACGGGGTCTGCCACGCGGTCGGCGTCATCCTCGACGGCGTCGCCACCGGGGCCGGCGACCCGAGCCGCGGGTCCCGCTACAACTCGGCCGTGCGCTACACCGAGGCCTCGACGGCGCCCTGCCTCACGGTCATCGTCTCCGAGGACGGGATGATCGATGTCTATCCCGAGCTGGCCCCCCGGGTCCGGCCCGAGGACGGCGAGTAGGCCCTCGCGGACCTCGAGGCCGCCGGCAGCCTGGACGTCGACGAGGCCCGGGACGTCGACCTCGAGGCGTTCTACGCCCTGCACAAGCGCCTGCGCCGGTTCGCGTTCTACCTCTCCGAGAGCCAGTGCGAGCGCGCCTACGCGGTGTGCCTCACCATCGAGGACCTGCGCTGGGAGCGCTCGCGGACCCGGGTGCGCACCGTGCCGTTCCGCACCGACCCCCGCATGAACGCCTCCTTCTTCGCCTGATCTCGGCCTGAGTTTCACCTGACCTCGTGACACCTGTCAGGGGCGATGGGCGTGATGCGACCCCTAATTTCGGAGAGACCGAGATCGAGGGGGATCCGATGGACCTGCGCACCGGGGCGAGCATCGTGGGGCTGCTCGCCGTCATCTACGGCTTCGCGGTGGCGTTCGGGCCACGCGCGCACCAGGACGCCGGCTTCTGGCACCGCTTCACCGTCGTGGGGGCGCTCCTGCTGCTGGTCGCCGTCGTCGTGCTGGTCGGCGTCCCGTTCTACCGAGAGGGAGGTCTGTCATGACCCAGGCTCCATCAGCGCGCTACGGCCGCAACCCCGGCTGGGGCGTCACCGCCGTCCTCGCGATCGTCTACGGGATGCTCGTGGCCTTCGGCGACCTCCTGCACGACGACCGGGTGTTCTGGGACGCCTTCACGATCTGGGCCGGGCTGCCGGTCCTGGCCGTCTTCGTCATCTGCATGGTGATCCCGTTCATCCGGTGGCTCACCTCCTCGCGACAGACCTACCGGCGGTAGGTGCATCAGCCTGGCGGACGAAGGCCGGTCGACGTGACTGCCGCCGGTAGGGTCGTGCCATGGATCGACGCATCTTCGGGATCGAGACCGAGTATGGCGTGACCGCCACCTCCGAGGGCCAGCGGCGACTGACCCCCGACGAGGTGTCGCGCTACATGTTCCGTTCCGTCGTCGCCTGGAGCCGCAGCTCCAACGCCTTCCTCGCCAACGGCTCACGGCTCTACCTCGACGTCGGCTCGCACCCGGAGTACGCCACGGCCGAGTGCGACTCGCTGCTCGACCTCGTCGCCCAGGACAAGGCCGGCGAGCGCATCGTCCAGGGCCTCGCCGACGACGCCCAGCTGCGCATGGCCCAGGACGAGATCGTCGGCGACGTCTACGTCTTCAAGAACAACGTCGACTCCTCCGGCAGCTCCTACGGCTGCCACGAGAACTTCCTCGTGCACCGGTCCACCGACCTGCGCACCGTCACCGACACCCTCGTGCCCTTCCTCGTCAGCCGCCAGATCGCCTGTGGCGCAGGCAAGCTCGTCGTCGACCCCCAGGGACGGCCGACCTACTGCGTCAGCCAGCGCGCCGACCACATGTGGGAGGGCGTGTCCTCCGCCACCACGCGCTCGCGGCCCATCATCAACTCCCGCGACGAGCCCCACGCCGACGCCGAGAAGTTCCGCCGCCTGCACGTCATCGTCGGGGACTCGACGATGTCGGAGACGACGATGCTGCTCAAGGTCGGGTCCGCCGACCTCGTGCTGCGGATGATCGAGGAGGGCGTCCCGCTGCCCCACCTCACCCTCGCGAGCACCACGGCCGCCATACGCACCATGAGCACCGACCCGACCGGCCGCGCCGAGGTCGCCCTGCAGCGCGGCGGGACCACGAGCGCCCTGGCGGTGCAGAGCGCCTACCTCGAGGCCGCGCGACGCTTCGTCGACGAGGGCGGCAGCGACGACCCGGTGCACGAGCGCGTCCTGGACCTGTGGGAGCGGGTGCTGTCGGCCGTCGACTCCGGGCGGCTGCAGGAGGTCGGCACCGAGATCGACTGGGTGATCAAGCGGCGCCTCATCGAGCACTACTCCAGCCGCAACGGCCTGCCGCTCGAGCACCCGCGGCTGCAGCAGATCGACCTCGCCTACCACGACCTGCACCCGCGCCGGGGTCTGTTCAACCTGCTGCAGGCCAGGGGGCTCGCCGCGCGGGTCACCACCGACGAGCAGATCGAGCACGCGGTGACGGCGCCCCCGCAGACGACCCGGGCCAAGCTGCGCGGGGACTTCATCGCCGCGGCGCGGGCGGCTCGGCGGGACTACTCCGTCGACTGGGTGCACCTCAAGCTCAACGACGGCAACCAGCGCACCATCTTGTGCAAGGACCCGCTCGCCTACGAGGACCCGCGGGTCGAGCGGCTCGTCGCGAGCCTCGGCGAGCACCCCGCCCCGGCCGGCACCTGGCCCGGCACCTGAGCCAGGGAGCCGGACGCCGACAGCCCCGCCACAGGATCGCCCGCTAGGGTGGCACGAGCTCAAACGACCCACATCCGAGCGAAGGACCCCTCTTTTGCGCCTGCGCACCAGCTCTGCCCTCGCCCTCGCGGCCGTCCCGGCCATCGCGCTCAGCGCGTGCGGGAGCGGCGGGGCCTCCACCACCACCTCGACGACCACGACCCCCGCGCCGAGCCCCTCGGCACCGGCGACCCCCGCGTCCGCGACGCCCCCGCCGATCACCCCGGCCGCCAAGGGCGACCTCGCGGGCATCACCGTCGGCGGCACGCCCGCCAAGCCGTCGCTCAAGGTCGACAAGGCGCCCTTCACGACCAAGGAGACGACCACCAAGGTCGTCACCGAGGGCACCGGCCAGGTCGTCAAGAAGACCGACATGGTGGTCGCCAACGCGCTGTTCGTCTCCGGCAAGACCGGCAAGACGCTCGAGGACACCTTCGCCGCCAACCAGCCCCAGCAGATCCCCGTCAACCAGTGGATCCCCGGCGTCGCCAAGGGCATGCTCGGCCAGAAGGTCGGCAGCCGCATGCTGATCGCCATGGCTCCCGCCGACGCAGCGACCCTCATCGCCCAGGGCAACCCCCAGTCCGGCCTCGCCGCCGACGAGACGCTGGTGGCCTACGTCGAGATCCAGAAGGTCGGCTTCAAGGGCGAGGCCTGCAAGGTCGTCACCAGCAAGGAGGGCCTGCCCGAGGTCACCGCCGCCGACGGCAAGGCAGCCACCATGAAGCCCACCACGGCCGCCGCGCCCAAGCAGGCCACGGCCTACGTCCTCAAGGAGGGCACCGGCCCGGTCGTCAACGCCGGCCAGACGCTGTCCTCGCACTACACCGGCATGCTCTGGACCAACGGCACCAAGTTCGACTCGAGCTATGACCACGGCGCCGAGCCCACGCCGTTCCCGATCGGCGTCGGCCAGGTCATCCCCGCCTGGGACAAGTGCCTCACCGGTCAGAAGGTCGGCAGCCGCGTCCTCGTCGTCGCCCCGCCGGCCGAGGCCTACGGCGCCAAGGCCCAGGACAAGATCCCGGCCAACTCGACGCTCGTCTTCGTCGTCGACCTCGTCAAGGCCCAGTAGCCGGACCAGCACAACCCGTCATCGCGTCCCCCCGAGCCACCAGGAGGCACCATGCCGTTCGACCCCACCACCACCAAGCCCGAGATCGACTTCCCGGGCGACCAGCCGCCCGCCGACCTCGTCATCGAGGAGGTCTGGGAGGGTGACGGCGCCGAGGCCAAGCCCGGCAACGTCGTCAGCACCCACTACGTCGGCGTGGCCTACTCCACCGGCGAGGAGTTCGACGCCTCGTGGAACCGCGGCGCGCCCCTGGACTTCCAGGTCGGCGTCGGTCAGGTCATCCAGGGCTGGGACCAGGGCCTGCTCGGGATGCGTGAGGGTGGCCGGCGCAAGCTGACCATCCCGTCGCACCTCGCGTATGGCGACCGCGGCGCCGGCGGCGTCATCAAGCCCGGCGAGAGCCTGATCTTCGTCGTGGACCTCGTCGCCGTCCGCTAGGCCTCCCTGCAGCACCCCAGATCGTGAGGGTTTGGTCCAAGATTCTTGGACCAAACCCTCACGATCTTTGTGGTTGGGGGGTGTGTGGGGAGGGCGGGCGGTCGGCATACGGCCGGGTCTGAGGCCCCCCAGCAAGCTCAGCCCCGAGAGGCCCAGCCCTGCAAGGCGGCGATGATCCGCGGGCGCAGGTCGGCCGGGGCCACGACCTCGTCGACCGAGCCGACCTCGACGGCGCGGTGGATGCTGTGGACCGCGTCGAACTCCGAGGCGACCTCGCCGAGCTTCTCGGCGCGGACGTCGCGCCGCGTCTCGACGAGCTGGGCGGCCAGGTCGGCGTGCTCCTCGCCGGTGGCGGCCGACAACCGCTGCTCTAGCTCGGCCACCCGCGGGTCCTTGGCCGCGCGCGCGTCCACGTCGCGGCTGAACACCACGGCGGCGGCCGGCGCGCCACCGAGCACCGAGGCGTAGGACCCCTCGACGGCCAGCACCCGCATCTGCGGGTTGAGGGCCTTGGAGAACACGACGAACGCCCCGCCGTGGTAGCGCGAGATGACGCAGAACACGATCGGCCCGTCGAAGTTGACGATGGCGCGGCCGATCTCGGCGCCGTACTCGAGCTGCAGGTTGCGCAGCGACTCCGGCGAGCCGTCGAAGCCCGACAGGTTGGCCAGGACGACGACCGGGCGGTTGCCGCTGGCGCCGTTGATCGCCCGGGCGACCTTCTTGGACGACCGGGGGAACAACGTGCCGGCGGTGTAGGTGTCGGGGCCGTCGGTGGGAGGGAAGCCGCGGCGCGGGACGGCCTTGGACTCGATGCCCACCAGGCAGACCGGGATGCCGCCGAGGCGCGCGTCGTAGACCACGGAGGTCTCGGCGTCCGCCATCCCGGCCCAGCGCTCGAGCGTCGCGTGGTCCTGGTCGGCCACGGCCGCCATCACCGTGCGGATGTCGAACGGCTTCTTGCGGTCCGGGTTGGTGGCGGGGGAGAAGATGTCGCCGACCGTCGTGAACCCGGAGTCGATCGGGTCGTGCGGATAGGTCGTGACGTCGCGGTCGACCGGGTCGGTGGTCGCGGCGACGCGCGGACCGCTCTCGCCGGGGGCGACGTAGGCGTGGTCGTAGTGCGTCATGAGGATGCCGAGCGCGCCGGCGAGGTCGGGCGCCCAGTACTGCGCCTGGCCGTTGGGGCCCATGATCCGGTCGTAGCCGCCGATGCCGTAGTTGTCTTCGGCCGAGACGCCGCCGGAGAAGTCCAGGGACTGCTTGCCGGTCAGCACCATCGCGCTGTCCGGGGTCATGACGAGGATGCCCTTGGTGTGCATCAGCATCGTCGCCTCGGCGTTCCAGTACGGCTGCGCGCCGACGTTGATGCCGGCGACGACGACGTTGATCTCGCCGCCCGCCTGGGTGAACTCGACGATGCGCTTGAGCGCGCGGGCCACCCAGTCCATGTTCTCCGTGCCGGAGTCCATCGAGATGCGGGCGCCGGCGGACAGGGCGAACCACTCGACGGGCACGCCCATCGACTCGGCCAGGTCGAGCGCGGCGATGATGCGCATGCACTCCGCCTCGGAGACCGCACCGAGGGCCCGCAGCGGGTCGCCGCACAGCAGGACCCGCTTGACCCCCTCGGGGTGGCGCGTGGTGGGGGTCGAGATGACGCCGACGATGATGCCCGCGCGGTTGAGGCCGTAGGGACGGTCGACCGGCACCAGCGCACCGGAGTCGTCGAGGTCGTGCTCGGTCGCGGTGCCGCCGGGCCCCGCGATCAGCGACTGCAGCTCGTAGGGGTAGGCCATGCCACGACGGCGTGCGGTGACGACCTTGCGGGAGTAGTCGTCCAGCGGCTTGAGCCGCTCCTCGGGCGGCCCCTCGATGGAGGTGACGACCCCGGACCCCGGCTGGTAGTGGAAGCGCGCGGCCATCGGCATGGTCTCGCCGCCACCACCGGGCAGCGCCACGGTGCCGTCCAGGAGCACCTCCTCGACGCCGGCGCCGGCCGTCATCGGGGCGATCGTGCGCTTGAGGGTCGTCAGCTCCTCGACGTCACCCTCGATGGTCGGCCAGACGTGGACCCACACGTGGTTCATGTCGAGCCGGGTCCCGGCGGGGCCGCTGCTCGTGCGGGCCCGGCGGATCGCGTCCAGGCAGCCGGCGATGGCCCGCTCGACGTGCGGCAGCCCGGTGACCCGGCCCTGCTCGTCACGGACCACGGCGAGCTGTCGCACCTGCGCCATGGCCACGAGGCGCACGTCGGTGTCGTTGCCCCGCGCGACGCAGCGATAGAGCAGGACGTCCTCGGGCGCCTCGAGGCGGGTCACGTCGAACTCCGTGAGGCGCCACAGGTTGAGCCGTCGCCCGACCATCGGGTGCACGCCGCGGACGAGCTCGTCCTCGACGACCGACCCGGCTGAGCCATCCGTGACGGCAGCGCCGGCAGGATCGTTGTCGGCGGGACGGAAGGTCAGGTAGCGGACCGGCTCCTCGCCGTCGCTGCACGCGCCGACCGCGACGCGACGAACCCCGCGGCCGAGGTCGAGCCCGGAGAGCCGCTGCACGAGCTCGGCCGAGAGCTCGTCGAGCGAGGCCGGCGCGTCGTCCCAGCGCAGGTAGAGGTCGACGACGCTCTGCTGACCGGCACCGGCCTCGGCGACCTCGGAGGCGATGTCCTGGACCAGGTCCGAGCCGGGACGCAGGTCGTCGACCCGCCCGATCGTGGAGACCAGGTGGGTCGGCCGGTCGTCGATGGTGTAGTCCGCGACGACCAGCGGACGCCCGTCGATGCGGATCTCGCGGAAGTCGCGCATGTCGTGGCCGCGGTAGTGGCGCTGGGCCAGCACCGTCAGCATCGGCTCGGAGGACGGCAGCTCGGGGCCGGACAGCCGCTGGGCGAGGAAGCGGGCGATCCGCTCGGGGATGCGCACCAGCGCGTCGATGTGCTCGTCACGCTCCGGGCCCTCCGGGAGCTCGGCGATGCGGGCGATCTCGTCGGCCACGCCCCCGAGCACGCCCTGGCGCTCGGCGTCCACCAGGGGCTGGTCGAACCACCGGAAGCGCACGCTGCGGGCCAGGTCCCCGACGACGGGGATGCGCAGCTGGGTGGCGCGCACGAGGTGGTCGAGGGCTGCGCGGGCGCGGGTGTCCCCGGGTGCCTCGGGCACCGGATCGGTGAGCCACCGCCGCAGCAGCGCGGTCACGACCTGCAGGTCGGGGGTCGACCGCTGCTGCGCGACGAAGACGCGGAAGACGGCCTGCTCGAGCTCGTCCCCGTGCTCCAGGTCGGTGACGCCGTAGCGACGCAGGACGGCCCCGAGGCGCTCCTGGAAGTCCTCGGGCAGGCCGGCCCGGACCGGGTCCAGGCTCTGCAGATAGGTGTGAAAGTGCTCGCGGGGGCTGTGGATGCGGTTCTCGAGGTGCAGGTCGTCGCCCGCGGGACGGTTGCGGGACAGCTCGGCCAGGTCGGCGAAGGCCTCGAGCAGCTCGACCTCCGCGGCCACCGGGCTCTCGCCCCGGGTCGCCTCCTCGTCGCGGACCGCAAGGTATGACGCCAGCACCCGCCCCTCGTCGCGGGCGTCCACGTCGTAGCCGAGGATCAGCGCGAGCAGGTCGCCGCGCAGCCGGCTCGCGCGACGGTGCGGGTCGGCCCCGCCACTGGCTCTCGCGTCGACCGTGCTGCTGTCGACGTCAACGTCGGGCAGGTCCAGGTCCACGCCCGGCAGCTCCTCCGCGGCGGCCTCGTCGCCGTCGCCGACGGGCTCGAGGCGCACGAGCGGGGTGCCGGTCTCGACCTGGCTGCCGACGGACACGAGCAGCTCCCTGACCCGGGCGGCGAACGGCGCGGGCAGGACGGTCTCCATCTTCATCGACTCGAGCACCAGCACGGGCGCGCCCGCGGCGACCTCGTCGCCCACCGACACCGGGGTGGCGACGACCAGCGCCGGGGTGGGGGAGCGCAGCACGCCGCCCTCGTCGAGGCTGATCCGGTGGGTGACCCCGTCGACCTCGACGAGCTGGATGGTGCCGTGCGAGGCGGTGATCAGCCGGTGCTCGCGGCCGCTGACGGTGATGCGGGCGGCGTAGTCGTCGATGCGGTCGAGCTCGGCCTCGACGGCGTGCTCGCCGGCGGGGGAGGTGACGGTGACGCGGAACCGGTGCGGCGCCACGCGCGACACGGTCAGCGTGTAGGCCGTGCCGCGCAGCGTGAGCTCGACCTTGCGCCCCGGGGCGTGCTGCAGCTGGGGGCGGCCGCCGCGCGCCGTCTCGAGCAGGCGAGCGCGGGCGATCGCCTCGTCGGCCTCGTAGGCCTGGATCCCGGCCGCCACCAGGGCGACCCCGGCGTGACGGTGGCTGCTGAGCCGGCCCTCGCCGCGGACCCGGTCGATCCAGCCGGTGTCGGCGCTGCCGTCGATCACCTCGGGGGCGTCGAGCAGCTCGAGGACGAAGCTCTTGTTGGTGGCGCCGCCCTCGATGACGACGGTGGTCTCCTGCATGGCGCGGCGCAGGCGGGCGAGAGCCTCGTCCCGGTCGCGGCCGGAGGCGATGATCTTGGCGATCATCGAGTCGAAGTCGGCGGGGATCGTGTCGCCCTCGGCGACACCCGTGTCGACGCGGATGCCGGGGCCCGCCGGCAGCTCGAGCAGGGCGATGCGGCCCGGTGACGGCGCGAAGTCGCGGTCGGGGTCCTCGGCGTTGAGGCGGGCCTCGACGGCGTGGCCGCTCTCGACGGGCCGCTCGCCCTCGAGCCGACCGCCGGACGCGACGTGGATCTGCAGGCGCACCAGGTCGGTCGCGGTGGTGACCTCGGTGATGGAGTGCTCGACCTGCAGGCGGGTGTTGACCTCGAGGAAGGCGAAGAAGCGCTCGGTGGGGTGGTAGAGGAACTCGACGGTCCCGGCGCCGCAGTAGCCGACCGCGACGGCGAGGCGCTCGGCGCTGGCCTTGAGCTCGGCGACCTCGTCGGGGGAGAGGACGGGGGAGGCCGACTCCTCGATGACCTTCTGGTTGCGGCGCTGCACCGAGCAGTCGCGGACGCCGAGCGCCCAGGCCGTGCCGTGCGAGTCGGCGATGACCTGCACCTCGACGTGCCGCGCGCCGGTGACGAGCCGCTCCAGGAAGACGACGCCGGAGCCGAACGCGCGGGCCGCCTCGTCGCGGGTGCGCTCGTAGGCATCGGCCAGCTCGGCGTCGGAGGAGACCTTGCGGATGCCGCGCCCGCCACCGCCGGCGGTGGCCTTGAGCATGAGGGGGTAGCCGATCTCCTGGGCGGCGGCCACGGCGTCCTCGAGGGTGTCGACGCCGCCGCGGCTCCACGCCGCGACCGGCACGCCGACCTGCTCGGCGATGAGCTTGGAGCCGATCTTGTCGCCGAGCTGACGCATGGCCTCGGGGTTCGGCCCGATGAAGGTCACCCCGATCCGCGCGCACAGGTCGGCGAAGGCCGGGTCCTCGGCGACGAAGCCCCACCCGACCCAGGCGGCGTCCGCGCCCGTCTCCAGCAGGGCGCGCTCGAGCACCGCGTGGTCGAGATAGGGCCGGTCGGCGGCGGGTCCGAGGTCGTAGGACCGGTCCGCCTCCCGCACGAACATCGCCCGGCGCTCGCCCGTCGTGTGCAGGGCCACCGTCTCGATCCTCGGCTCGGCGGACCCGGGTCCGCGGGACGCGTTGAGGTCGCGGACCGCATGGATGAGGCGCATGGCGGCCTCGCCACGGTTGACGATGGCGATGCGGGTGAACATCAGACGGCTACCTCCGAGCGGCACGGTGTGGCAGAGGCCACGCATTCTCCCGGAGGCTAGTCACTGTGGGGGGTTACTCGCGCGTCGGGATGCGCGTGGCGGCGTGGCGACCTGCGACCGCGGCGGCCAGGAAGGACGCCCGGTCGTCCTGCAGACCGCGCCCCATGGTGCTCAGCCGGACGGGGGACGTGGCCAGGGCGGCGTCGAGCCGGTCGGTCGGGACGTCGACCGGCGTGAGCCGCCCGCCCGAGCCCGCGCACAGCTCGTGCGCCTGGCGGCGCACCTCGCGACCGGTCTCGGTGTCCTCCTGGGGGATCGGCACTTCCGCGGGCACCAGGGCGACCCGGCCGTATGCCGTCACGCTGTGATGGCTGACGCCGCGATGCCGCGGGCGCGGGTCGGCCTCGGACACCCGCAGCGAGGCCACCGCGACGCCGCCGAGCGTGTGGGCGGCGTTGACCGCCTCGCCCGCGCTGGTCCCCGAGAAGCCCCAGCGGGTGCCGGTGCCGAGGTTGCCCGGGCCCTGCGCGACCACGGCGACGTCGGCGCCGACCACGAGCCGCGCGGCGAGCAGCCCGGTGTGGACGTTGACGGCCTCCAGGTCCCCGCCGTAGGCCTGGCCCACCGTGATGCAGGACGCCAGCCAACCGGCCTCGCGCAGACCCGCGACCGTCCGGCTGAACCTCGCGGGCAGCGCGCCACCGTCCGTCATGACATAGGCGACGACCGCGTCCGGCCGCTCGGCCCGCAGGCCGGCCAGGACGGCGGGCACCGCGGAGTGCAGGTCGGCCGTGACCACCGGCATCCCGTCGATCGAGTCGGCGTCCGCGAGGAGCACGTGGTGCGGGCTCTCCTGCTCGTCGACGCCGAGCACCATGGCCTGCAGCGGCGTGTAGCGGGCCTTGACGACGTGCCCGGGCCCCGGGGGCGGGTCTTCCGGCATACGGTCCGGGTCGGCGACCACGAGGGCCAGGCCACCGGTGCCGAGACCGCGCTCGAGCGCGGAGACGTTGAGCAGGACGGTGTCGCCCACCTGCGGGCGGCCCACGAGGTCGACGTAGGCGAGGGCCCGACACGCGGTGCCGGAGGCGGCCGCCTCAGCCCCCTCCTCGAACACAGTTACGGCATACTCGACTGCGCCGGGCCACTCGGCCCGGACGGCGTCGACTCGGGCGCTGCGCCAGCGGATCACGGCGCCAGACTAGTGGCCGGACCATCGAAGGGAGGGGCACGACGTGGCTCCTGCGCGGACCCCCATCAGCTCCGCCAAGACCGAGCGGCTGCTCAACCTGGTCATCTGCCTGCTCTACACCCGGCGCGCGCTGCCCAAGTCCAAGATCCGCGAGGCCGTCGCGCAGTACGGCGCGGCGCTGTCCGAGGACGCCTTCAACCGGATGTTCGAGCGCGACAAGGACGAGCTGCGCGAGCTCGGGATCCCGCTCGTGACCGAGGACATCGACCCCCTCTTCGACAACGAGGAGGGCTACCGCATCGACCGGCGCGAGTACGCCCTGCCCGAGGTCGCCTTCGAGCCCGACGAGATCGCGGTGCTCGGGCTCGCCAGCCGCACCTGGGCGCAGGCGTCGCTGGCCGGGCCCGCCGCCCGCGCGCTGCGCAAGCTCGAGGCGGCCGGCGTGGAGCGCGACGACTCCTCGGTGATCGGGCTCGAGCCGCGCGTCCGCACCGCCGAGCCCGCCTTCGCCCGCGCCAAGGACGCCGTCCTGCAGCGACGCCCGATCCGCTTCGACTACCGGCGCTCGGGGACCGGCGCGCTCACCACCCGCCACGTCCAGCCGTGGGGGATCGCGGCGTGGCACGGCCGGTGGTACCTCACGGGCTTCGACACCGACCGCGACGCACCCCGCGTGTTCCGCCTCGGGCGGGTCGAGGGACCCATCGCCTGGGCCGGCAAGGCCGGGTCGTATGCCGTGCCCGCCGACCACGACCCGCTGGGGTCCATCCGGGCCCAGGCCTCCGAGCGCCCCGCGGTCACGGCGACGCTGCGCGCCCGCCAGGGCGCGGGGCACGCGCTGCGCCGCCGCGCCGGGCAGACCGGCCCGAGTAGTGGTGCCGGTGGTGCTGGTGGTGGCGAGGCCGGGACCGGCATGACTGGCGGGTGGGACGAGATCGAGCTGCCGTGCACCGACACGGAGCGGCTCGCCGACGAGCTCGCGGGCTATGCGGCGGACGTCGAGGCGCTGGCGCCCGCCGAGCTCCGCGAGGCCGTCATACGCAGACTGACCGGGGCGCTGGAGGCGAGCCGATGAGCGCCAGGGATCCCCGCGGCAGCGTGGACATGAACGAGTCGGCGACGGCGCGGCTCAGCCGCCTGCTCACGATGGTGCCGTGGCTGCTGACCCACCAGGGCGTCGAGATCGACGTCGCCGCAGCGGAGTTCGGCGTGTCCGAGGCCCAGATCGAGGCCGACCTGGCCCTGCTGTTCCTCTGCGGCACGCCCGGCGGCTACCACGACGACCTGATCGACGCGCAGTGGGAGGACGGGCAGGTCTACGTCTCCAACGCCGACACGATCGCCCGCCCGCTGCGGCTCGGGGTCGACGAGGCGCTGTCGCTGATGGTGGGGCTGCGCGCCCTGGCGGCGGTGCCGGGGCTGGGGGAGCGCGACGCCGTCGACCGCGCCCTGGCCAAGCTCGAGGCCGCCACCAGCGAGGTGTCCGGCGTCGCCGCGCAGGCCGCCCAGATCAGCGTCGACATGCGCGTCGAGGCCGAGGGCGACGGCGCGGAGGGCGAGCGCCTCGAGGGGCGGCTGTCGGCGCTGCGGCAGGCGCTCGCCGGGCGTCGCCGCGTCCACCTCAGCTATGTCGTGCCGAGCCGCGACGAGACCACCGAGCGCGACGTCGACCCCATGCGCCTGGTCAACGTCGACGGGCCGTGGTACCTCGAGGCCTGGTGCCACCGGGCGCAGGACGTCCGCCTCTTCCGCCTCGATCGGATCGCCGAGCTGGAGGTCCTCGACGTCGACGGCACCCCGCCGGCCGACGCGCGCCCGCGCGACCTCGACAACGGGATCTTCCGCCCCGACGAGCTGTCGTTGCGCGTCGTCCTCGACCTCGACCAGCAGGCGCGGTGGGTGCGCGACTACTACCCGTGCGAGTCGGCGCAGGAGCGTGACGGCGGTGGGCTGCGCGTGACGATCGCGACGAGCGACACCGCCTGGCTGCGGCGGCTCCTGCTGCGGCTCGGCGGCGCAGCACGCGTCGTCTCGCCGGACGAGCTGCGGGCCGAGGTGCGGGAGGGCGCCGAGGCGGCGCTCGCGCTCTATCGCTGAACCGTGCCCTGCCGGTGAGCGGTCGCCATCCCGGTGACGCCCTGCCGTTGCCGCATGTTCACCGGCGTTGGTCGTCCTCGGGGTTGACACCCGTAGGATGACGGACCAGGACCTCTCGTCCCTCGTAGGCAGACCCACTGGAAGGCTGGTCGACCCCGATGATCCGCAACGCGTTCGAGCCCTGGCACCTGATCATTCTCGTGCTGGTGATCGTCATCGTCTTCGGGTGGAAGCGGCTGCCGGACGCCGCCCGCAGCCTGGGCCGGTCGATGCGCATCTTCAAGTCCGAGGTGTCCGAGATGAAGAACGACGGCGAGCGCGACAGGTCGAGCACCACGGTCGACGACGAGCTGGCCGAGCCGCACCGCACCACCACGACGACGAGCACCACGCAGACGACCCAGCCGGTCCCGCCCGCGCAGGGTGCCTCGTCCGCCACGTCCGGCGACGAGTTCGTGGTCATCGACGGCGTGCGCTACCGCCGCGAGCCCGGCGACACCGCACCCCGCGCCTGAGCCGGGCGGTCGCCCAGCGCATGGCCCGCGAGCAGTCGACGCGTCCCGGCATCCGCCGCCGGGGACGCAACCCCGAGGGGCGGATGTCCCTCGGTGACCACCTGCGCGAGTTCCGCAACCGCATCCTCATCGCCGCCCTGGCGGTCGTGCTGGCCTCGATCATCGGCTGGATCTACTACGACCCCCTGGTGTTCCGCCTGCAGGAGCCCCTGCGGATCAGCGCCGCCGCACGGCGCGCCAACGTCATCCTGTCCTTCCCCGACATCACCGGCGCCTTCTCGCTCAAGCTCAAGGTCGCGGTGTTCGTCGGCACGATCGTCGCCAGCCCGGTGTGGTTGTGGCAGATCTGGGCGTTCATCGTCCCGGGGCTGCACAAGCGCGAGAAGCGCACGGCCCTGGCCTTCATCACCGCCGCCGTCCCGCTCTTCCTGCTCGGCTGCTGGGGCGCGCTCTACGCCCTGCCCAAGGCGATCGAGGTGCTGCTCGACTTCACCCCGATCGGCGCGTCCAACATCCTGCAGGCGGACTACTACCTCACCTGGGTCACGCGGTTCATCCTGAGCTTCGGCCTGGCCTTCCTGCTGCCGGTGCTCCTGGTCGCGCTCAACGTCATCCACGTCCTGCCCGCGCACATCATGCTCAAGGGTTGGCGGATCGCGGTCGTCCTCATCTTCACCTTCGCCGCCATGATGACGCCGACCCCGGACCCGTGGACGATGTTCGCGCTGGCCCTGCCCCTGTGCGGTCTCTACTTCGCGGCCTACGGGGTGGCGAGGATCATCGACGGCCGGCGCGCGCGGTGCGAGCCCGACTACAGCGACCTCGCCGACGACGAGGCCAGCCGGCTGTGACGCCGGGCGCCGTCATACGAGGGCCTGTCGGTCCTGTCGCGTAGCCTGCTGGACATGGCGCAGCACCCACATCTGGACACCTTCACCGCGAGCTTCCCGTTCGAGCTCGACGCGTTCCAGCTCGAGGCGTGCGCGGCGGTCGAGGACGGGCACGGGGTCCTGGTGGCCGCCCCCACTGGGGCCGGCAAGACGATCGTGGGGGAGTTCGGCGTCCACCTGGCGCTGGCCACGGGGCGCAAGGCGTTCTACACCACGCCCATCAAGGCGCTGTCCAACCAGAAGTACCACGACCTCGTCGCCCGGCACGGCGCCGACCAGGTCGGGCTGCTCACCGGGGACTCGTCCGTCAACGGCGAGGCCCCCGTGGTCGTCATGACCACCGAGGTCCTGCGCAACATGCTGTATGCCGGGAGCTCGTCGCTGCACGGCCTCGGCGTCGTCGTCATGGACGAGGTCCACTACCTCGCCGACCGGTTCCGCGGCGCCGTGTGGGAGGAGGTCATCATCCACCTGCCCCAGGCGGTGCAGGTGGTCTCGCTGTCGGCGACCGTCTCCAACGCCGAGGAGTTCGGCGCCTGGCTGGGGACCGTGCGCGGGGACACCGCGGTCGTCGTGTCCGAGCACCGGCCGGTGCCGCTGTGGCAGCACATGATGGTCGGGCGCGAGCTGTTCGACCTGTTCGTCGACGACGGCGGCGCCATCCTCGGCAAGGACCGCGACTCCCACAACCGGATCACGGACGAGATCGTCAAGGTCAACCCCGACCTGGTGCAGCGGCTTCAGTCGCTGGAGCGGTCGTCCTACGCCGCCGGGCGCGGCATGCGCAGCACGAGCCGGGCCAACGACCCGTGGGGCTCGCGCGGGCGCGGTCGCGGTCGGGGTGGGCCCGACTCGGAGCGCCCTCGCGGCGGTGGGCCGGGCGGTCAGTACTCAGGTGCGGGCGGGGGTTCCGGTGGCGGCGGGGCGCGGGGCAGCCGACCGGGCGGCGCGGCCTCGCGGGCCGAGGTCATCGCGCGGCTCGACCGCGGCGGGCTGCTGCCGGCCATCACCTTCATCTTCAGCCGGGCGGGCTGCGAGGGCGCGGTCGCCCAGCTGCTCGCCCAGGACGTCCGGCTCGTGCCGCCCGAGGAGGGGCGCCGCATCCGGCGCACGGTCGAGGAGCGGATCGCCGGGGTGGCCGACGAGGACCTCGGCATCCTCGGCTACCACGACTTCGTCGAGGCCCTGAGCCGGGGCTACGCCGCGCACCACGCGGGGATGCTGCCGACCTTCCGCGAGATCGTGGAGGAGCTGTTCACCGCCGGGCGGATCCGCGCGGTGTTCGCCACCGAGACGCTCGCGCTCGGCATCAACATGCCCGCCCGCACCGTCGTGCTGGAGAAGCTCGTCAAGTTCAACGGCGACGCGCACGTCGAGCTCTCCCCGGCGGAGTACACCCAGCTCACGGGCCGCGCCGGGCGCCGCGGGATCGACATCGAGGGGCACGCCGTTGTCGTGTGGTCCCGCGGCATCGACCCGCTGGCCGTGGGCGGCCTCGCCTCCACGCGCACCTACCCGCTCAACTCGTCCTTCCGACCGACCTACAACATGGCCGTCAACCTGGTCGAGCGGGTCGGCCGCAGCGAGGCCCGCGACATCCTCGAGACCTCGTTCGCGCAGTTCCAGGCCGACCGGGCCGTGGTCGGTCTCGCGACCCAGGTGCGGCGCAACGAGGAGGCCCTCGAGGGCTACCACGAGGCGATGACCTGCCACCTCGGCGACTTCGAGGAGTACTCCGCGCTGCGCGAGCAGATCCGCCAGCTCGAGAAGTCCATGGCCCGCGAGCGGTCCTCGTCGCGGCGCGCCGAGATCGAGCAGTCGCTCGAGGACCTGCAGCCCGGGGACGTCATCTCGCTGCGCGAAGGCCGCCACACCGGCATGGCGATCGTCGTCAACGCCAACACCGCGGGGCGCAACAACCCGCCGACCCCGCTCGTGATCAACGCCGACGGCCGGGCGCGACGCCTGACGGTCCACGACGTCGACGCGCCCGTGCGCCCGGTCACGACCCTGCAGCTGCCGCGCAACTTCAACGCCCGCAACACCAAGATGCGCAAGGACCTCGCCTCGACGGTCCGGGCCAAGGTGCCCTACGAGCCACCGCCGCGCGGCAAGGGCCGGCGCCCGGGGTCCGACGGCGAGGGGGGATCGTCCGCGGGGGAGCAGGCGGTCGCCTCGCTGCGCCAGCGGATGAAGTCCCACCCCTGCCACCAGTGCCCCGAGCGCGAGGACCACGCCCGCTGGGCCGAGCGCTACCACCGGCTCGCCCGCGAGACGCACGGGCTGCGCCGCAAGGTCTCCGGCCGCACCAACTCCGTGGCCCGGCAGTTCGACCAGATCTGCGACCTGCTGTCCGAGCTCGGCTACCTCGACCCGGCGGGGGAGTCGGTCACGCCGAGCGGGCAGATGCTGCGACGCCTCTACTCCGAGAAGGACCTCCTGGCCGCCGAGTGCCTCGCGCACGGCGTGTGGCAGCGGCTCGACGGTCCCTCGCTGGCGGCCACCGTGTCGGCCCTCGTCTACGAGCCCCGCCGGGACGAGACCGACCCCAAGCCGCGCACCCCCAACGCCGACGTGGCCGAGGCCTACCAGCAGATGGTGCGGCTGTGGTCGACGATCGCCGACCGCGAGGCCGCCGGCCACCTGCCCGAGACCGGCCAGCCGGACGGGGGCATGCTCTGGTCCGTCCACCGCTGGGCCTCCGGCCAGGCGCTCGAGGTGTGCCTGCGCGACTCCGACATGGCGGCGGGCGACTTCGTGCGGCGGTGCAAGCAGGTCGTGGACCTGCTCGGCCAGATCGCGACCTGCGCCCCGCAGCCCGCCCTCGCCGCCACGGCCCGCGCCGCGATCGACCAGGTGATGCGCGGCGTGGTCGCCGCCGACCGCCTCGACTGACCCGCCGCGGGCAGAGGCATCGACCGGCCTTCGTTCAGCGGGCTGATGGGACGGAGGCCGGCTGATCCGCCTGCCCGACCCGTATGACGCGAGCCCGGTCCGTATGACGCGAGCCCCGCCGGATGGCGCGAGCCCGACCGGATGGTCCGGCACCTCGGGCGGCGTGGCACGGGGCCCGACCCGACCGACCTGCCTAGGCTGAGCGAGTGACAGCCCCGCAGTCGCCCACACCCCGCAGGCCGGCGCTCCGCCTCACCCCGCGTGGCCGGGTCGTCCTCGTGGTCCTCGGCCTCGTGGTCGTGCTCGCGCTAAGCCTGCTCGTCCGCAGCTGCACCGCGAAGCCTGCTGGCACAACGACATCCACCGCAGCCGCCACCGCAGCGGCGGCCGGGACCGCAGCACCCTCCGCGGCGGCCGGCTCGTCCTCGTCGCCTGGGGATAGCCCGTCCTCATCACGTAGGGCCAGCACGTCGACGCCGACGACCACCTCGACCAGCAGCGCCGCCACGACCGGGCCGACGAAGGCCGCGGGCGGCGGCATACGACGCTCGGGAGTCAAGGGCGACGGCACCTGGACGGCGGCACCGACCGCGGTCAAGCCCGCACGTCAGACACCCAGCGTCCACCGGTATGCCGTCAAGGTCGAGGGCGGCACCGGCATCGACGCGGGCGCCGCGGCGCGCGAGATCGCCGGTGTGCTCAACGACCCGCGCGGGTGGATCGGCTACCGGGGCGCGTCCTTCGAGCTGGTGCCGGACGCGACGCAGGCGGAGTTCACGATCTATGTGGCCTCACCGCCGACGACCGACCGCATGTGCCTGCCGCTGCAGACCCTGGGGCGGTGGAGCTGCCGGCACGGCGACGACGTGATCCTCAACTCCGACCGCTGGACCCTGCAGACGCCGACCTTCACCGACGTCGCGACCTACCGCGCGTACATGGTCAACCACGAGGTGGGGCACTTCCTCGGTCACGGGCACCGGCAGTGCGGCGGCGAGGGCGAGGTCGCGCCCGTCATGATGCAGCAGAGCAAGGGTCTGGCCGGCTGCCAGCCCAACGCCTGGCCCACCGCCGGCGAACGCTAGCTCCCGCAGACCGCGCTGGTGGGACCGGCGGGATCCGGGACTCGTGAGTGGGCGCGTATGGCGCCCTCCCGGCAGTCCGAGCAACCAGTTCCGCCCTCTCACCGGAATCGCCCACTCGCGTGCGTGGCGCCCACCAGCACCGGTGGCGCCCACCAGCACCGGTGGCCTGCTGCAGCGCGCCACCAGGCAGCGCCGTCACCACCCAGACCGGAACCCGCCACCGGGACCAGATCCCACCAACGGCCCGTGGTCGGCAGCTCGTGAGAGGGCAGCTATGGCGCCCTCCCGGCAGTCCGAGCAACCAGTTCCGCCCTCCCACCGGAGTCGCGCAAGCGCCGGAGTCGCGCGGGCGGTGCGAGCGCGGCGCGGTCAGAGGATGTGCAGCGCCGACAGGACGCGGGTGAAGCTCGACGCCACGCCCAGCTCGTCCGCGACCACCGACATCAGCCGCACGTCCGCCACCTCGGTCGGCAGGCGCAGCGAGCCCAGCGTCACCCCGGGCAGCGGCGCGTCGTGCGCGACCCGCACCACGCGGGGCGCGACGTCGAGATAGGCCGACGCCTCCTCGAGCCGGGTGCGGCGGGCGCCCTTGATGGCGGGATTGCCACCGTCGACGGCGGCCCGCAGTGCGGGCAGGTCGCCATACTGCTGGATCAGGGCGGCGGCCGTCTTGTCGCCGATGCCCTGGACGCCCGGGAGGCCGTCGCTGGTGTCGCCGCGCAGCACCGCCATGTCGGCGTAGGCCGCGCCGGTCGGCACCCCGTGCTTGGTCGCGAGATAGGCCTGGTCGATGACGTCGGCGTCGCGCACGCCGCCGCGCGCGGTGTAGAGCACGCGCACCCCGGAGGCGTCGTCGACGAGCTGGAAGAGGTCGCGGTCGCCGGTGACGATGTCGATGGGGAGCTTGCGGCGGTGCCGGTGGACCAGCGTCCCGATGACGTCGTCCGCCTCGTAGCCCGCCGATCCGACCCGCGAGATCCCCAGCGCGGCAAGGGAGTCCACGATGGCCGGCACCTGTGGGGCCAGCGCCTCGGGGGTGTCCTCGGAGTCCGGTGACCCGTCGGCGAGGCGGTGGGTCTTGTAGGTCGGGATGGCCTCCACGCGGAACGCCGGACGCCAGTCCTCGTCCCAGCACGCGGCCAGGTGGGTCGGGGCATAGGTCGTGACGAGCGTCGCCACCATGTCCAGGAAGCCCCGCACCGCGTTGGACGGCGGCGAGTCCGGCGTCTTGCGACGGTCCGGCACGCCGTAGAAGGCGCGGTAGTAGAGAGACGCCGCGTCGAGCAGCATGAGACGAGGGCTCGCGGAGTGGGGAGGCGGCGTCATGGGGTCAGTCTGCCGGATCTCGGCGCCGCCGTCCGGATGCTCGGGGCATCCGGCCGAGAGCCCCTGCGGCCGCTAGTGTTGCGGGATGGAGTCTGTCGACCAGCAGATCGTCGCGCACCTGTCCCGCGACGGCCGCATGTCCTACACCGACCTGGGCAAGGCGACGGGGTTGTCCACGTCGGCCATCCACCAGCGCGTGCGACGGCTCGAGGAGCGCGGGGTCATCACCGGCTATCGCGCGACCATCGACCCGGACTCCGCGGGGTTGCCGCTGGCGGCCTACATCTCGATCGCGCCGCTCGACCCGACCGAGCCGGACGACATCCCCGACCGGCTGCGCGACGTGAGCGCGATCGAGGCGTGCCACTCGGTGGCGGGGGACATGTCCTACCTGCTCAAGGTGCGGGTCGCCACGCCGCACGAGCTGGAGGAGCTGATCGCGCTGGTCCGCTCGCGCGGCAACGTCTCGACGCGCACCACGGTGGTCCTGTCCACCTCCTGGGAGGGTCGGTCGGCCAGCGGTGGCGGTATGCCGGGCCGCTCGGCGGGCGACACGGCGGCCGCGACGGCGACGTCGGGCACCTCGCCCGGTGACCGCGACGACGTCAGCGAGCGATCGGAGCCGTGACCGCGCGGGTGACCGCGACCAGGTCGGCCGGCGCCAGCTCCAGGTCGAAGCCCCTGCGCCCACCGCTGACGAGCACGGTGCTCTGCTCCACGGCGGACTGGTCCAGGACCGTGGGCAGGGCGCGCTTCTGACCGACGGGGCTGATCCCGCCGACGACATAGCCCGAGCTGCGTTCGGCCGCAGCGGGATCCGCCATCACCACCCGCTTGACGCCGAGGGCGTGCGCCAGGGCCTTGAGGTCCAGCTGCCGGTCGACGGGCACGATGCCGACGGCCAGCCCGGACCCCGTGTCGACGAGCAGGGTCTTGAGGACGCGCGCGGGGTCGACGCCCAGCGCCTCGGCCGCCTCGAGCCCGAACGACGCCGCCGGGTCGTGGTGGTAGGCACGCACCTCGTACGCCACGCCCGCCCGGTCCAGGGCGACCGTGGCGGGGGTCCCGGACGAGGCGTGCTTCTTGGCCATGCCCGTCACTGTATGCCGCAGCCGCTCGCCTCCACGCGGTGATCTGCGTGGCGGCGAGCGGCTCCGTCATACGGCCCGAAGACCCGCCGGGGGTAAAGGCATCGACCTGGCGAACGAAGGCCGGTCGATGCCTCTACC
>NZ_DCYC01000030.1:29912-37261 GCF_002330965.1 Arsenicicoccus sp. UBA2120 | reverse complement strand
GGTCGATGCCTCTACCGCCGGTAGGTCTAGGCGTGGATGTCCGAGGGGTGCGTCGCCAGCGGCGTGACCTCGACCGTCATGTACGCGAACAGCGGGAGCCCCCAGAGGATCTCGTGGAGCCGCTCGTTGCTCTCGACGTCGAAGATCGAGATGTTGGAGTACTGCCCGGCGCACCGCCAGATGTGCCGCCACTCACCACCGCGCTGCAGGTCCTGGGAGTACGCCTTCTCGCGGGCGATGGTGGCGTCCCGCTCCGCCGGATCCAGGTCGTGGGGGATCGCGACGTGCATCTTCACGGCATACAGCATGGTGGTGCTCCTCGGTGCGGGTGGTGGGTGACGGCAGGTGCGGGGACGGTCAGGCGCGGACCGGGTCGATCACGAAGTCGTAGTCCACGACCTTGCCCTGGCCGTCGGCCGCCGGCTTGGGGTCGAGCATGAGCTCGGGCTTGACCGCCGTCGCGATGTCGTCCTGGTTGTGCGGGTCGCCGGGGAAGTAGAGCTGCGCGGTGAGCAGCTCGTGGTCGGGCGCCGACACCTTGAGGTGCAGGTGGGCGGGGCGCCAGGCGTGCCAGCCGGCGGCGGCGATGAGCTTGCCGCACGCACCGTCGGTGGGGATCTGGTAGGGGGCGGGGACGATCGAGTGGATCTCGAAGCGACCCTCGTCGTCGGTGGTGAAGCTGCCGCGGAGGTTCCAGTCCGGCAGGCCGGGGGCGTACTGGCTGTAGAAGCCGTCCGCGTTGGCCTGCCACAGCTCGACCTTGGCGTGGGGGAGGGCGGAGCCGTCGGTGGTGCGCACCTGGCCCTGGAAGGTCATGGCCTCGCCCGGCTCGTCGTCGCGCATCGGGATGGTGCCGTGCGAGCCCTGCTCGGGCGACCCGGGCACGTAGTACGGACCCTCGATGGAGCCCTTGTTGCCCTCGCGGTGGTCGGTGTTGACGTCCTCGACGACGTGCTCGAGCCACACGTCGAGGAAGAGCGGCCACTCGCCGTCCTCGCCGACCTGGATCAGCCAGCTCTTGAGGGCGTCGTACTCCTCGTAGGTGAGGCGGTGCTTGCGGATGACCTCGTGCAGGGCCTGCAGCGCGTCGGTCGCGATGGCGTCCACGCGCTCCTTGGGCACGTCGAGCGCGCGCTGCTTCTTGCGGAAGGCGGCGGTCGCGTTGGCGCCGGAGTCGGCGGCGCGAGCCTCGAGCGTGGCCTGGGACGTCGGGTTGGTGTCGGTGCTCATGATCTCTCCTTCGGGTGGCGTCGGTGCCACCTGTCCGTGGTGGGTGCGGTGCGGTTCGTATGTCGTGCCCGGCGTGAGCCGGCGTGGCGTCAGAGGTCGACGCGGTAGTGCTCGAGCTTGTCCTCGTCGACGGTGACCCCGATGCCGGGGCGGCCGCTGACGGCGAGGGTGCCGTCCTGGATCTGCAGGGGCTCGGTGAGCAGGTCGTCGCTCATGTCGAGGAAGTTGGACAGCTCGCCCGCCCGCCGCGTGGTCGCGTCGTAGGCCGAGCCGAACGCGACCGCGCAGGCCGTGCCGAGCTGCCCGTCGATCTGGTTGCCCATGACGACCTCGACCCCGAGGCCCTCGCACTGGTGCAGGATCCGGCGGGAGTCGGTGAAGCCGGTGCGGGCGGTCTTGATGCTGATGGCGTCGGCCGAGCCGCCGAGGATCTCTCGGGTCACCTCGCCGGGGGTCGTCGCGCTCTCGTCGGCGACGGTGGGGATGGTCGTATGCCGGACCAGCCACCGCCGTCCGAGCACGTCGTCGGCGGGGCACAGCTCCTCGGCCGAGGTGAGGTCGAGGTCGGCCATGGCGTCGAGGGCGCGGGCGGCCTCGGAGGGCGTCCAGCCGCGGTTGCCGTCGACGTAGAGCTCCACGGCGTCGCCGAAGTGCTCGCGCAGGGCCCGGCACACGTCGACGTCGAGGCGGAAGGGGCGGCGGCCGACCTTGACCTTGAAGGTCGTGATGCCATAGGTCGAGCGCATCCGCTCGGCCTCGTCGACCATGGCCGCCGGGTCGGCGAAGCCGAGCATGTGGCTGACCCGCATCCGGTCGGAGTAGCCGCCGAGCAGCTCGGTGACCGGCCGCCCGAAGGCCTGGCCGATGACGTCCCACAGGGCCATGTCCAGGGCGGCCTTGGCCGTGGGGTTGCCGACGGTGCGGCGCAGGCGGGCGTGGATCTGCTCGCGGTGCAGGGCGTCGGTGCCGAGGACGGCGGGGGCGAAGATCTGCTGGATGACGGCGACGATCGAGGCCTGGGTCTCGCCATACGTGAAGGGACGAGGCGGAGCCTCGGCCACCCCGACGAGCCCACCGGCGGTGCGGACCCGCACGAGCACGTGCTCGGCCACGGAGACCGAGCCGCTGGCGAAGGCCAGGGGCTTGCGGTAGGGGATGGCGAAGGGGATGGTCTCGACCTCGGTGACGGTGAGATCGGCGGTGCCGGGGGTGCTGGTCGTCGCGCTGGTGCGGCTGGTGGGGGTGCTGGTGGTCATCGGGGGGCCTTCCGGCTCGGGTCGGCCTGCAGGAGGTCGTGCTCCTCGAGGGTCTGCACGAAGGCCTCCACCAGGGGGTTCGGCTGGTCGGCGCGCCAGGCGAGCGCCAGGTCGACGGTCGCGGTGCCGGGCAGGTCGGCGAAGGTCACGCCCTCGAGCCCGGAGGCGCGGGTGGACGCGGGGACCAGGGCGATGCCGAGGCCTCCGGCGACCAGCGAGAGCAGGGTCGACATCTCGGTGACCTCGTGCTCGACGGTGGGATAGAAGCCGGCGTCGAGGCAGGTGCGCACCACGGCGTCGGTGACCACGGAGCGCGAGCTCGGCGCGAGGACCACGAAGGACTCCTCGACGAGGTCGTCGACCGTGACGTCCGGGTCGCCGACGAGGCGGTGGCCGGAGGGGAGCGCGAGCACGAGCGGCTCGCGGGCGATCAGGCGGGTGCGCAGCCGGTCGTCGCGGACGGGCAGGCGCAGGATGCCGACGTCGATACGGCCGGCGTCGAGGTCCTGGACCTGCTGCGGGGTGAGGCGGTCGGTCTGGAGCTGCAGGCCGACGCCCGGCATCCGGGTCTTGACCAGGGCGGCCATGCGGGGGAGGTAGCCGTAGGTGGCGGACCCGGTGAGCGCGATGCGCAGGACCCCGACCTGGCCGCGGGCGATGCGGCGGGTGCGCTCGACGGTGTCGTCGAGGGCCGCGAGGGTGCGTCGGGCGTCGCCGACGAAGACCTCGCCGGCGGGCGTCAGGGCGACGGTGCGGGTGGTCCGCTCGAACAGCTCCACCTGCAGCTCGTCCTCGAGCTGGCGGACGGCCTGGGACAGGGGCGGCTGGGAGATGTGCAGCGAGCGGGCGGCGCGGCCGAAGTGGCGGTGCTCGGCCACGGCGACGACGTAGCGCAGGTGACGCAGCTCCATCGGTGACCTCCTCGTCAGCTGTCGGCGGTGCGTTCGACCTCCACGGTAGGCCGGGTGGATTGATCTACACAAATACCTGTTGCGGCCTCATTGATAGGCGCTGCGTGTCAATGGCACCCTAGGTCAACCCTGGGCAGATGACGGGGGCGGGGGTGCCTCGCGACCGTGAGAGTGGTGGGGAGCACGCGGCCAGAACGCCTCTGCCGCATCGCAGTCCGTGCCGACGACGCCACAGGAGGAACCATGCCGTACCCCACCGGCATCCCGAAGTTCGATCTGGACCAGGCCGTGGTGGAGCGCCCCGAGGAGGGCATCTACCGCGCCAACCGGGCGATCTTCACCGACGAGGAGCTCTTCGAGCTCGAGATGAAGCACATCTTCGAGGGCAACTGGATCTACCTCGCCCACGAGTCGCAGATGGCGAACCCGGGCGACTACTTCACGACCTACATCGGCCGGCAGCCGATCGTCATCACGCGCGACAAGGACGGCGAGCTGCACTGCCTGATCAACGCGTGCGCGCACCGCGGCGCGATGATCTGCCGCCGCAAGACGGACAACCGCACGACGCTGACCTGCCCCTTCCACGGCTGGACCTTCCGCAACGACGGTCGCCTGCTCAAGGTCAGGGACCCCGACGGCGCCGGCTACCCCGAGCAGTTCAACACCGACGGCTCGCACGACCTGACCAAGGTGGCCCAGTTCGAGAGCTACCGCGGGTTCCTGTTCGGCAGCCTCAACCCCGACGTGCCCTCGCTCGAGGAGCACCTCGGCGACGCCACCAAGGTCATCGACATGCTGGTCGACCAGTCGCCCGAGGGCCTCGAGGTCCTGCGCGGCGCCTCGACCTACACCTACGACGGCAACTGGAAGGTCCAGGCGGAGAACGGCGCCGACGGCTACCACGTGTCCGCGACCCACCGGAACTACGCGGCCACCACGTCGCGCCGCTCCACCGGCGAGTCCGCCAACACCACCAAGGCGCTGGACGCCGGCAAGTGGGGCAAGTCCGGCGGCGGCTACTGGTCCTTCGAGCACGGGCACCTGTCCCTGTGGACCTGGGCCGGCAACCCCGAGGACCGCCCCCTGTGGGACCAGATGGACCGGCTCAAGGCCGAGCAGGGCGACGCCAAGGGCGAGTTCATGGTCAAGGGCTCCCGCAACCTGTGCCTCTACCCGAACGTGTACCTCATGGACCAGTTCTCCACGCAGATCCGGCACTTCCGCCCGATCGCGCCGGACCAGACCGAGGTCACGATCTCCTGCATCGCCCCCAAGGGGGAGTCCGCGGAGTCCCGCGAGTGGCGGATCCGGCAGTACGAGGACTTCTTCAACGCCTCCGGCATGGCCACCCCGGACGACCTGGAGGAGTTCCGCTCCTGCCAGAAGACCTTCCTGGCCACCGCGGCCCCCTGGAACGACATGAGCCGCGGCGCCGAGCACTGGCTGACCGGCCCGGACGACGTCGCCCGCTCCCTCGGCATGACCAACGTCCGCAGCAGCGGCATCAAGAACGAGGACGAGGGCCTGTACCCGTCCAGCACGGCTACTGGCTCGAGACGATGCGCCGGGCCGTCGAGACCGAGCGCGAGGCCGCGGCCGCGCGCACCGAGCCCGCCGGCGCCTGAGGAGACGACGATGACCACCACCGAGCTGACCACCACCGCCCAGAGCACCAGCGCCCAGAGCACCATCACCCAGACCAGCATCGAGCAGTTCCTCTACCGCGAGGCCCGCTACCTCGACGACCGCGAGTTCGAGAAGTGGCTGAACTGCTACGCCGACGACGTCGTCTACTGGATGCCCACCTGGGCCGACGACGACCGCCTGACCAGCGACCCGCAGCGCGAGATGTCGCTGATCTACTACGGCAACAAGGGCGGCCTCGAGGACCGGATCTTTCGCATCCGCACCGAGCGGTCCAGCGCCACGAGCCTGCCCGAGCCGCGCACCAGCCACAACATCACCAACGTCGAGGTGATCGAGCGCCGGGGCGACCTGGTGGACGTGCCGCCCCGGCCGAGCCCGGCGAGGGCGGCGACCGGGCACCCGGCGGGACGCCCGCCGACGAGACGGTGACCGACGCGGACGCGGCATACGGCAGTGGCACGGCAGCCGCCGCCGACGGGACCGTGGGTGGAGCAGCCGAGCCGGCCGTCCAGGAGACCGACCCCGAGACCGGCCTCACGCAGGTCGCGGCGCCCACGGTCGGCGTCCAGGTCACGGGCGCGGGCGCGGTCCTGCTCGAGGACCCGAGCGGTCGCGGGCTGGCCGGCCAGGAGATCTTCGCGGCCGACGCCGAGCTCGCCCCGCTGGGCTCCGGCGGGTCTGGTCCGGAGCGCACGGACCCCACCGACCCCTCAGACCCCACCGAGCGAACCGCCACGGCCCGGACCCTCATGGGTCAGGACCTCTGGCCCGCCCGCGAGCGACGACGGGCAGCCCGCCGCGCTCGACGAGGCCTCCACGCTGGTCACCGACCCCGACGCGCGCAGCCTCGCCGGTCAGGCGATCTTCGCCGCCGGGGAGATCGAGCCGCTGCACGAGCCCCGGCCCGTGCCTGCGGCGGCGACGACCGACGCGGGCGGGACCACGGCCGGCGCCGGGAGCACCGACGTCACCGGGACCGGCACCGGTGGCTCCGAGATCGGCGAGGAGCACCCCGACGTGGGGGAGTCCGACGCGATCTTCGAGGCCCGCGAGGCCCTGGAGCTCGGGGCGCTCGCCCTCACCATCGGCCGGCTGTCCACGACGCAGCTCGCGGGCTACCGCCTGCTCGCCGAGGCGACCGTGCCCTACGTCCAGGGCGACCGGTTCGTGGACGCGGCGGCCTACACCGAGACCAACGCGGCCTTCCACGACTACCTGTTCACGCTGACCGGCAACGAGCACCTGCTCCAGGCCTACCAGCGGCTCGGGGTGCGCGGTCACATGGACCAGACCCTGCGCAACGCCACCTGGTGCGACCCCCGCTGCGCCCAGGACCACCTCGACATCGTGACGGCCTTCGAGGGTGGCGACCGGGACGCCGCTCGCACCCTGATCAGCGAGCACGCGGCCCGGTCCAACGAGACCACCCGGCGGGCCATGCGCGAGCAGGCCGCCACGCGCCGTCCGGCGTTCGTCACCCCGGGCCGGTTCGCCGGCCAGGTCGTGGTGGTCACCGGCGCCGCGCAGGGCATCGGCGAGGCCGTCGCCCGGCGGATCCACGCCGAGGGTGGCGCCATCTGGTTCAAGCCGTTCCAGGAGTTCACCCCCGAGCAGATCGACGCGGAGATCGCCCGGTCGCTGATGACCACGCTCTACGGCTGCCGCGCGGTCCTCGAGCCCATGGTCGAGGCAGGCCGGGGCACGATCGTCAACGTCTCCTCGATCGCCACCGGAGGCATCCACCGGGTGCCGTATGCCGCGGCCAAGGGCGGCGTCAACGCCATCACCCGGGCGCTCGCGGTCGAGGCGGCCGAGCACGGCGTGCGCGTCGTCGCCACCGCCCCTGGCGGCACCGAGGCGCCGCCGCGACGGGTCCCGCGCGGTCCCTCGCCGGAGGGCGAGGCCGAGCAGGAGTGGTTCCAGGCGCACATCGACCAGACGCTGGCGTCGGCGCCGATGCACCGCTACGGCACCCTCGACGAGCAGGCCGCGGCGATCACCTTCCTCGCCTCGCAGGAGGCGGGATACATCACCGGCACGGTCCTGCCCGTCGGTGAGGAGACCTGGGCTAGCGCGTGCCCTAGCCTGTGGCAGATGAGCGACGGTGCCACGGCGAGCCGATGGGTCGACCCAAACCAGGCGGCGAGCCTGCGGGACGCCCTCGGTGAGCTCGTGGCCCGCCCGGGAGGACTGGTGGTCGTGATCGGGCCGCTCGGATCAGGACGCGACGCCCTCACCGACGCCGCCGTCGAGCAGGTGTCCCGACGGTCGGGCCTGCAGCCCCACGTGCTGCGGGCCCGAC
>NZ_DCYC01000030.1:19791-29746 GCF_002330965.1 Arsenicicoccus sp. UBA2120 | reverse complement strand
GGGGACCGCCACGAGGCCCGCCAAGGCGATGCGAACGCCGCCAACCCTCCCTTCGTCGTCGTGCACGACGCCCACCTCGCCGACCCCGACCTCCTGGTCCCGCTCGTGGACCGCGCGGGAGCTCCCGGACCCGACCGCCCCACGGTGGTCCTCGTCCACGACGGCACCCTCGGCCTGCCCCTCGTGCCGGACCACCGGTGCGTCGTGCGCCCCCTCGACGTCCCCCGCGTCCAGGCGAGGATCGACGCGCACGGCCTCGGGCACCGGCTCTCCGCGATGCGCCTGGTCGAGCACACCGCCGGGCTCGCCGACCTGGTCGAGGACCTGCTCTCCCACCTCGCCACCGACCTGACCGCGTCGACCCACGACGTCCGTCTGGGATCGACCCCGACGGCGCGGTCGGACGCTCACGCGGTCGTCTCCCGGCTCGACGGACCCGCCCGCGACGTCGTGGAGCTCGTCTCGGTGCTCGGCACCCTCGACCTGGACGACCTAGCCGCTCTGACGGGCAAGGCCGACCCCACCGCGTCGGTCGACGACGCCGTCCGCAGCGCGCCGGTGCGGCTGGTCGACGACGGCTACCGCGTGCGCGTCGCCCCCGTGGCGCCCATGCTCGCGGCCGCCGTCGTCGAGGCGATGCCGCTCGCCCGACGTCAGGCGGCCCATCGACGGGCAGCCGCCGTCCCGCAGGACGACCTCGAGCGGGCCCGGCACGTGCTGCGCGGCAGCGCGCTCGTCGACGAGGCCGCCGTCGAGGAGGTCGTCCGGCTCGGCCGAGGTGCCGCCCAGCGCGGCGACTGGCGGCGCGCCTCGGCCGCCCTCACCCTCGCCGTCCGCACCACCCGCGAGGCGGACCGGCGCCAGAGCCTGCTGCCCGAGGCGCTCGACGCGGCCGCCGGCGCGGGGCAGCTCGTCACCGCGGACGAGCTGGTCCCCGCAGTCTCGGCCGGCCCGCCGAGCGTGCTGCGCGACGCCGCCCTCGGCTACCACGCGATCATGGTCGGCCGCCCCGACCGGGCCGAGGTCTGCCTCGACCAGGCCTGGCGGCAGTGCAACCCGCGCACCCGCCCCGCCCAGGCCGTCCAGGTCGCCGGTCGTCGCGCGCTGCACGCCCTGTGCAGCTGGGACGGGACCGAGCTGGAGCAGTGGGGCGCCCGCGCCGCGCTGCTCGGCGGCGACGACCACGCGTCCCGGCTCGAGGCCGAGTGCATCGGCGCGATCGGCACCGCCATCCTCGTCGACGCCGGACGCGCGCGCGCCCGCCTGGCCGAGATCCTGCACGACCACCCCATCGGCCCCCACCGGCAGCGGGTCGCCCTCGCCACGGGCTGGGTCGAGCTGGCCACGGGCGACGCCGACACCGCCGCCCACCGGCTCGAGGACGCCTGCGGCCGCCCGGGCGACGAGGGCTCCGTCCGCATCGCGATGTGGGCCCTGGGGTGGCTGGCGCGAGCGCGGTTCGACGCCGGGCAGTGGGCCGCCGCCATACGGCTCGTGGAGCGCGGGAGCTCGCTGGGGGACACCACCCAGCTGAGGCTCGGCGAGCCCCTGCTCCACTGGACCGGCGCGCAGGTCAACGCCCTGATGGGGCGCTGGGCGGCCGCCGGCCGGCACGCCCAGCGCGCCGCCTGCCCGGTCGACGCCTACCCGGTCATGCGGATCCCCGCCGCGCTGGCCCGCGCGCAGGTCTGCGAGGCGCGCGCCGACGATCTTCGGGGGTGCGGTGAGGGGTCACGGTCAGACGAGGGACACGGTCAGACGAGGGACGCGGTGCGCGAGGCCGCCGCCGCGGCGACCTCCGCCTCGTGGGCCGACGCCACGGCCGCCTCATCCCGCTGCTCGCGCCACCAGCGCTGCCCGCTCTCGGGGAGGGTGTAGATCGGGTCGTAGTAGGCGTAGTCGGTGCTCGTGACGTCGACCTCCTCGCCCTCGATCGAGGTGCGATAGTTCTTGCGCCACAGCGAGATTCCGCGTTCGCGGTCGTACTCCTCGACCTGGTGGACCCACCGCTTGCCGACGAACGGCACGTCGCACACGATGCGCGGCGTGGCGAAGCCCGGCAGGTAGCCCATGATCGCGTGCTGCAGGTGCTGGGCCTCGGACAGCGACAGCCGCCAGTGCTCGCTGAACGGGATCATGTCGCACATGTAGAAGTAGTACGGGTTGATCGCCGCCTCGTCGCGCATGGTGAAGCACAGGTCCAGCAGTGCCTCCGGCGTGTCGTTGATGCCGCGCATGAGGACGCCCTGGTTGCGGATCGAGCGCACCCCGGCCTCGTGCATCAGCCGGGTCGCGTGGGCGACCGAGGGCGTGACGGACTGGGCGTTGTTGATGTGCGTGTGGACGGCGAGCCCGACGCCGCGGCAGGCGGCGGTCCAGGAGACCCGGCCCAGACCCTCGACGACGTCGGGCGCGGACCAGTGCTGGGGCAGGCCCATGAGCGCCTTGGTGGCGAGCCGGATGTCGCGGATGTTGTCGATCTCGAGCAGGCGCATGAGGAAGGACTCGAGGTTCTTCCACGGCATGTTGGCGACGTCGCCGCCCGAGACCACCACGTCGCGGACCTGCGGGGATCCCTTGAGGTAGTCGATCATCGCGTCCAGCCGGTCGACCGGCTTGCCCGCCAGTTTGAGCTTGGTGACCTGCGCCGTGGAGTTGCCGACGAGGTCCATGCGCGTGCAGTGCCCGCAGTACTGCGGGCAGGTGGGCAGCAGCTCGGCCAGCACCTTGGTGGGGTAGCGGTGGGTCAGCCCCTCGGCCACCCACATGTCGGCCTCGTGCAGCGAGTCGCGGGAGGCGTGGGGGTGGCTCGGCCAGTCGGTGCGGCGGTCGGAGTAGACCGGCAGCATGTAGCGGCGGACCGGGTCGGCGAGGAACGCGGCGCTGAACTCCGCGCCGGCCGCCGGCATGGGGGAGTCGACGGCCGGGACCATCGTGTTGAGCATCTGGGGCGGCACGAGCATCGACATCGTGGCGCGCTCGGCCTGGTCGCGCTCGAGGTCGGCGTAGACGTCCTCGGTGAGCAGGTCGCCCATGAGCTCGCGCAGCTGCTTGACGTTCTTGACGCATCGGGTGCGCTGCCACTGGGCGCTCGCCCAGTCCTTGTCGGTCACGTCGCGCCAGCCCGGCAACCGGCGCCAGTCGGGCTCCACGAGCTCGCGCCGACGGTAGACGTATGGTTGCTCCATCGCACTCATGACCCCTACGGTAGCGGAGAGTTTGCGGCCTGCAACACTGCGGGCAGAAGGTTTTGCACCATCACCCGTCTCAGAGTGGAGAATCGGCATGGAGAGCGCGCAGGTCGCCCGCCCCGGCAGCGGTGCCCCCACGCCCCCTGCGACCAGCTCGTCGCCATACGGCCTGCACCGCGTGATCGTCGGCCCGGGGGAGCGCCCGTCCCTCCCGCAGGCCGCGCGCTGCCTCGACGACCGGCCGGAGATCTGGCCGGACGAGGTCCGCGTGTCCGTCGAGACCCTCAACCTCGACGCCGCGAGCTATCGCCAGCTGAGAGGGTCGTGTGCCGGGAGCGCCCTGCGCCAGGCGGTGCTGGACATCGTCGGCGAGCGCGGCAAGATGCAGAATCCCGTGACGGGGTCCGGCGGCATGCTGATCGGCACCGTGGACGAGGTGGGGCCCCAGAGCCCCCTGGGGCTGCGGCCCGGGGACCGCGTGGCCACCCTCGTGAGCCTGTCCCTGACGCCCCTGCGGATCACCGACGGCCTCGAGCGGTGGGACGGCGAGGACGAGCGCGTCCCGGCGCAGGGCCACGCCATCCTCTTCGGCCGCTCGATCGCCGCGACCCTGCCGGACGACCTCGACCCCGAGCTCGCCCTGATGGTGATGGACGTGTGCGGTGCCCCCGCCCTGGTCGATCGGGTCGTGCGCGAGCACCGGGCCCGCGCGGGGGAGCCGCCCGCCGTCCTCGTCCTCGGCGGTGCGGGCAAGTCCGGCTCGCTGTCGCTGGCCGCCGCCCGGCGGGCCGGGGCCGGCCACCTCACCGCGGTGGTGCCCGTCCAGGCCGAGGCGGACCTGCTGCGGGGCACGGGGCTCGCGGACGACGTGGTCCTGGCCGACGCGCGCGACCCGCTCGGGCTGCTCGAGGCGGTCGAGGCCGCGCACGGCCCGGCCGACGTCACGGTGGTCTGCGTCGACGTGCCGGGGTGCGAGCACCCCTCGATCCTCGTCACGCGCGACGGGGGCACGATCATCTACTTCTCGATGGCCACCAGCTTCAGCGCGGCCGCGCTGGGCGCGGAGGGGCTGGCCGCCGACGTGCGCATGCTCGTGGGCAACGGCTACACCCCCGGGCATGCGGCCCTCGCGCTCGACCTGCTGCGCTCCGACGCGTCGGTGCGCGCGTTGTTCGAGGGTCGCCTCGCACCACGGGCAGACTGAGCCCATGCGACGACGCACCCTCTACCGCAACGGCCACGTCTACGTCCCGACCCGCGGCTTCCCCACGGCCATGCTCGTCGACGACACCCGGGTGCTCTGGGTGGGGACGCAGTCAGAGGCGGACGGGCAGGTCGACGAGGCGGACCGGGTCGTGGACCTGCACGGAGCGCTGGTCACCACGCCGTTCGTCGACCCCATCCACTACGTGGTCGAGACCGCGGAGTGGCACTCGGTGACCCAGCTGATGGGGGCTCGCTCGCTGACGGAGGCGCTCGACCGGCTCGCGGAGGCCGCCCGTCGGTCCGACGGGCCGGTGACGGGGTTCGGCCACGACGAGGGTCGCTCGCCGGAGCAGCGCCCACCGACGCCCGAGGAGCTGGACCGCGCGGAGGGCGGTCGTCCCGCCGTCATCCTGCGTGCGGACAAGGGGGCCTGCGTCAGCTCGCCGGCCTTCACCGCCGCGGCCGAGCGCCTGGGGGTGGACACGTGCGACCTGTCGGACCGGAGCCGCAGACCCAGCGTCGGGGCCCTGCTCAAGGTGCTCGTCGCCCTGCGCACGCCCGCCCAGCAGCAGGCGATCCTCGACGGCGCCCTGTCCGCCGCCGCCGGCTACGGCATCGGGTGCCTGCACGACCACATCTCCAGCCCCCGGCTCCTGGACGGTTTCACCACCGTGCGCCCGCAGCTGCCGGGGCCCGTCGTGCAGCGCTACCTCCGTCACGTCTGCCGGCCCGGCGAGGACCCCACCGAGCTCCTGCGCGAGCACGACCTGCACGGCTTCACGCTCCAGGTCGACGGGCCGGTCAACAGCCACCGGGCAGCCCTGCACGAGACCTACATCGACCTGCCCGGCCAGCTCGGCCCCGACCCGATGCCCGCCGGCATGATCGCCGAGCACCTCGTCACCGCTTCGCTGGCCGGCGTCCGCACCAGCCTGGTCGCCCTGGGAGACCGCGCGGCCGACGCCATGATGACGGCATGCGCACCGCGGTGCGGACCGTGGGGCTGGACCGGTTCCGCTCGATCCGGCACCGCACCGTCACCTTCGCCCTGGCCGACCCCCGGGTGCTGGGCACCCTCATCGACCTCGGGGTGGTGGCCGTCCGCATGCCCCAGGTGGACAGCAGGTGGGGCGGCCCGGACGGCGAGTTCACCCGCAGCCTCGGCCCGGCCCGGGCCCGGGCCCGCGAGATGATGCGCCTCGGCTCGCTCGGCGTCGACGGCCTGGTCACGGCCCTCGCCAGCTCGTCGCCCTGGCTGGAAGCCGACCCCTGGCAGACGCTGCGCTCCGCCCGCTGGCACCGCTCGGAGGAGGACCAGATCTCGGTGGGCGAGGCCTTCCGGGCCCACACCGTCGGCGGCTGGCACGCGTCCGGCCACGACACCCGGGGCTACCTCGACGTCGGGCTCCCCGCCGACTTCGTGGTGTGGGAGGTGCCGCCGGGCGAGCTCGGCGGGGGATCGCGCTCCCCGCTCGAGACGCCGGGCCTGCCGCGGCTGACCCCGGACATCTCCACACCCCGAGCCCTGCTGACCGTCGTCGGCGGCCGCACGATCCACGAGAGCGAAGGAGCTCTGACATGACCCGCACGCCCGCGCCGGGTGCGCGCGCCCACCTCGACCTGGACCCCCAGGTCGTGCGTCGCGCGAGGAGCCTCGCCCGCCGGGCTGGTCGACCCGTCGTCCGGCTGGCGCAGGAGCACACCACCGTGTCGGTCGAGCGCGCGACGCTGCGCCTGGCGGGACTCGCGGGCGCCGACCACGAGCGCGTCCCGTGGGTCAACCACCTCGTCCAGGGCGTGCGCGACCAGGTGGGGCTCGAGGCCGGCGTCAGCACGCCGGTGCACGACGCCCTGGCGCGGGGGGAGGCACCGGACCTGCTCACCCTCGCCCAGAAGTCCGCGGCCGGCGCCGTGACCTTCCGCCTCCCGGAGGGCAAGGACCGCACGGCGGCGCGCCGCCTGGCCATGCGCTCGGTCAAGAAGGGGATGACGCGCATCGACCGGCAGCGCGCCGCACGGGAGCGCCTGATCGCCAAGGTCGGCGACGCGCCCGCCCGCCCGTGGGTCTACCTCATCGTGGCGACCGGCGACATCTACGAGGACATGCCCCAGGCGCAGGCCGCGGCCCGCGGGGGAGCGGACGTCATCGCGGTGATCCGCTCGACCGGGCAGTCCCTGCTCGACTACGTCCCCGAGGGCGCGACCCGCGAGGGCTACGCCGGGACCTACGCGACGCAGGAGAACTTCCGCCTGATGCGGGCCGCCCTGGACGAGACGAGCAAGGAGCTGGGCCGCTACGTCCGCCTCACCAACTACGCGTCCGGGCTGTGCATGCCGGAGATCGCGGCGCTGGCCGGCCTCGAGCGGCTGGACATGATGCTCAACGACTCGATGTACGGCATCCTCTTCCGCGACATCAACCCCGTCCGCACCTTCGTGGACCAGCGCTTCTCCCGCCAGGTCCACGCCCGCGCCGGGATCATCATCAACACCGGCGAGGACAACTACCTCACGACCGCGGACGCCGTCGAGGCCGCCCACACGGTGACGGTCAGCCAGCTGCTCAACGAGTACTTCGCCAAGGAGGCGGGGCTCGCGGACTGGCAGCTCGGTCTCGGCCACGCCTTCGAGATCAACCCGGACGTGCCCGACTCGTTCCGCATGGAGCTGGCCCACGCCATGCTCGCCCGCGACCTGTTCCCACGCGCGCCCCTGAAGTGGATGCCCCCCACCAAGCACATGACAGGGGACGTCTTCCGCGGCTACCTGCTCGACGGCTTCTTCAACCTCGTCGGGGGGCTCACCGACCAGGGGATCCTGCTGGTGGGCATGATGACCGAGGCCGTCGTCACGCCCTTCCTGTCCGACCGCGACCTGGCGCTGCAGAACGTCCGCTACGCCCTCGAGGCCGGGCGCGGGCTGCGCGAGGACTTCCGCCCGCCGCCCGACGGCTTCGTCCAGACGCGGGCCCGGGCCGTGCTGTCCGAGGCCGTGGACCTGCTCGACCGGATCGCCGACGACACCCTGCTCGACGCCATCGCCGACGGGACCTTCGGCCTGATGAAGCGTCCGGCGGACGCCGGCAAGGGCCTGGACGGCGTGGTCCGCAAGGGCCCCGACTACGACAACCCCGCCACGACCCTGCTCGAGGAGGGAGCCACCCGATGAGCGACATCATCAGGCCGTATGGCGACACCACCGGTGACGGCATGATCCAGGTCTCCTTCACGCTGCCGGTGCCCCACGACAAGCGCGCGGAGGGAGCCGCCCTGCAGCTGGCCGACAAGATGGGGATCCGGCCCGCCCTGCTCGTCCACGCCAAGCCGATCGGTCCGGACTTCACCTTCTTCGTGGTCTACGGCTCCGTGAACCACCTGGTGGACCTGCGCGACGTCCACGTGATGGAGCGCGACTACCCGCTGCTCCCGGCCAAGGACGTCAACGCCGCGATCAAGCGCCAGCTGCGCCGTCCGCTCGTGGTGGTGGGGGCGTGCATCGGCACCGACGCCCACACCGTCGGGATCGACGCGATCCTCAACATCAAGGGTTTCGCGGGGGAGAAGGGGCTCGAGTACTACTCCGAGATCACCGTGGTCAACCTCGGCGCCCAGGTCCTCGTGCCCGAGCTCGTGGAGCGGGCCCGCGCGGAGCAGGCCGACGCCGTGCTGGTCTCGCAGGTGGTCACGCAGCGGGACGCCCACCTCACCAACACCCGGGAGATGTCGGCGGCCTTCCGCGAGGCCTATCCCGCGGGCACCGCGCCGCTGCTCGTCGTCGGCGGTCCGCGCTTCGACGAGGCGGCCGCCGGCGAGCTCGGCGTGGACCGCGTCTTCGGCAAGGGGACGACGCCCGGCGAGGTGGCGTCATACCTCGTCCACGCCATCTCCCAGCGCCACGCCCGCCCCCAGGCACCCACCCGCACCCGGACCGCAGCCGAGGAGCCAGCCCGATGACCACCACCCCCGCGTCCCCGCCCCAGGTCGGCATGACCCTCGTCCACCGCCGCTACGTGCCCTACAGCCACGCGCACTACGCCGGCAACCTCGTGGACGGGGCCTACTCCCTGGCCGCGTTCGGCGACGTGGCGACCGAGATGTGCATCCGCACCGACGGGGACGAGGGGCTGTTCGCGTCCTACAGCGACGTGCAGTTCTCGGCACCGGTGCGGGCCGGCGACTGCCTCGAGATCAGCTGCACCCTGGTCCGGGTAGGCTCCCGGTCGCGGGAGATGGACTTCTCGGTGCACGTGGTGGCCCGTGGCACGCCGGACCGGGGCGCCTCGGCGGCCGAGGTGCTCGACCCACCGGTGGTCGCGACGACGGCCCGTGGAGTGGTGGTCGTGCCCCAGCGTCACGAGCCCTGACACGCAGGTTCACCCTCCGTCCGGAGCGCTGTGGCACAGGGTCATTGCCTCCGCTCGTTCGGCCGAACGCGCCGATGGTGTCCGCATGCTGGCGACACGCCGACGTCAACCGACTATTTTAGGTTCAGGGTCACGCCCCTGACCAGCGGATCTATGCGTCGTCGCAGGTCAGCGGCTGTTTGACAGCCGCTGTGGGGGAGGCTCTAGGTTGGCCGAGGTTGTCCGACCATTCGAGTGGGGTCCGATCCGGGTCTCCGACGTGGGCGGTGGTGATCACTCCCTGGGGGAGCGCCCGATCGGGTGAATCCAGGTCATCGTCCGTGCCCGTCGGTGCCACCTCTGCGATCACCGCACCTCGGACAGCAGCACGACCCGCACGCCTAGTAGACAACGGCGCAGCCCCGGCATCCGGTCGGGTCCGCGCCGGCCCCAACGGCCTGCGGGTCGTGCTGTGCCTCAGCGGCGCGTGCTGACCCCGTGGCGGCGCGCACCGACCTACCCACCCGTACGGCTAGGGTGTCGCCGTGCGTCGACTCCTCCTGGCCCTGCCGCTCGCGATCGGCGCGGGTCTGGCCCTGTGGCTGTCCTGGCCGGACCACGACGTGTGGTGGCTCGGACCCGTGGGGATCGCCCTGCTGGCCCTCGCCACCCACGGAGCGGGCACCCGCCGCGGCTTCCTCCTCGGCATCGTGACCGGCCTCGCGGCCTACCTGCCGGCGCTGCACTGGTCCGGGATCTACGTCGGTGACCTGCCCTGGGTCGCCCTGTCGGTGCTGCAGGCGCTCTACGTCGGGATCACCGGCGCCCTGTGCGGGCTGCTCTCGGCCCCCGACGACACCCGGCCACGGGGACGGGCGCCCCGCCGGTTGCCCTACCCCGTCGTCGTCGCGGCCGCCTGGGCCGTGGGGGAGTGGCTGCGGTCCACGACCCCGTTCGGCGGGTTCCCCTGGATCAAGATCGCCTTCGGGATGGCCGACGCACCGATCCTGCCCCTGGTCCGGTATGTCGGGACGCCCGGCCTCACCGCGGCGGTGGCGCTCGTCGGCGGCCTCCTGGCGGTGGCCGTCCGCCATGCGCTGGCCACCCGACCCGGCCGGCGCCGCACCGCGGGACGGCATACGGCCCTGTCCCTCGGCTCCCTCCTCGCCGCCGCCGCGCTGGTGTGGGGCCCGGCCCTGCTGCCCGTGCCCACCGA
>NZ_DCYC01000030.1:0-19641 GCF_002330965.1 Arsenicicoccus sp. UBA2120 | reverse complement strand
CTGGACTTCAACGCCGAGCGGCGCCAGGTGCTCGACAACCACGTCGGGGTCACCGTCGAGGCGATCCGCTCCCGCACGGCCGCCGGCACCCAGCGCCCCGACCTGGTCGTCTGGCCCGAGAACGCCTCCGACATCGACCCCGTCCGCAACCCCGACGCCGGCCAGGCGATCACCTACGCGGCCCGGACCGCCCAGGCGCCCATCCTGGTCGGCACCCTGCGCACCGACGACCAGGCGCGCATCAAGAACACGACGCTGCTGTGGGACGCCGACCGGGGACCGGTCGCGGACTACGCCAAGCGGCACCCGGTGCCGTTCGCGGAGTACATCCCCTACCGCAGCTTCTTCCGTCACTTCAGCGACAAGGTCGACCTGCTCACCCACGACTTCACCGCGGGCGACACCGTGGGCGTGATGGACGTGCCGACCCGCGCCGGTGCGGTCCGGGTGGGGCTCGGGATCTGCTTCGAGGTCGCCTACGACGACCTGATGCGCGACGCGGTGCACCACGGCGGGCAGATCCTCGCCGTGCAGACCAACAACGCGACCTTCGGCTACAGCGACGAGTCCTACCAGCAGCTGGCCATCTCGCGGATCCGGGCCGTCGAGCTCGGTCGCTCGGTGGTGCACGTCTCGACCGTCGGGGCCTCCGCGATGATCACCCCCGACGGCGTGGCGCACGACCGGACCGGGCTGTTCACCGCGGCCGCGCTCGACGCCCACCTGCCCCTGCGCTCCGAGCTCACCCCCGCGGCCCGGATCGGCGACCTGCCCGTCTGGGTGTGCGTCGCCCTGCTCACACTCGGCCTCGCGCTGCGGCTGCGGCGCCCGCGCCGACACTAGGCTGGCGGAACCATCGGACCCCACGGACGGTTGACTACGACATGCGCACCCTGGTCCTGATCCCGACCTACAACGAGCGGGACAACCTCCCGCTCGTCGTCGAGCGCCTGCGCCGCGCCGTGCCCGGGGCAGACCTGCTCGTCCTCGACGACAGCTCGCCCGACGGCACCGGCGAGGTGGCCGACGCCCTGGCGTCCGCCGACCCCCGGGTGCGGGTGCTGCACCGCGCCGGCAAGGAGGGCCTCGGGGCCGCCTACCTCGCCGGATTCGCCCGCGGGCTCGACGAGGGCTACGACGTGCTGGTCGAGATCGACGCCGACGGCTCGCACCCGCCCGAGACCCTGCCCGCCATGCTGGCGACCCTCGACGACCCCACCGTCGACCTGGTGATCGGGTCCCGGTGGGTGCCGGGCGGCGGCATCGTCAACTGGCCGCTGCACCGCAAGGCCCTGAGCCTCGGCGGCAACCTCTACATCCGGCTGCTGCTGGGCATGCCCGTCCGCGACGCGACGGCCGGGTTCCGCGCCTACCGCGCCTCGACCCTGCGCAGCATCGGCCTGCAGGACGTCGAGTCCCTCGGCTACTGCTTCCAGACCGACCTCACGTGGCGCACCGTTCACGCCGGCCTGACCATCCGGGAGGTCCCGATCACCTTCGTCGAGCGCGAGATCGGCTACTCCAAGATGAGCGGCGACATCGTGCGCGAGTCCATGCTGCGGATCACCCGGTGGGGTCTGCGCTACCGCCAGGGGCAGGTGCGCGACCTGCTCGCCGCCCGCCAGGTCGAGCGATGGGAGTCGTTGTGAGCACCCCGACCCGACGACGCCCGCGCTGGACGTGGATCGCCTTCGTCCTGCTCCTGGTCGTCCCCGTCGCCGAGATCGCCGTCATCATCGGCGTCGGCAAGATCATCGGCGGCTGGCCCACCATCGCGCTGCTGCTCGTCGAGTCCGCCCTCGGCGCCTACCTCGTCAAGCGCGAGGGCCGGGCCGCCTGGGCCGCCCTGCAGCGTGCGCTGACCGGCGGACGCATGCCGGCGGGCGAGCTGTCCGACGCCGCGCTGGTCCTCGTCGGCGGCACGCTGCTGCTGGCCCCCGGCTTCCTCACCGACGTCGTGGGCTTCTTCTTCGTCCTGCCCTTCACCCGGCCGCTGGCCCGGCGGCTGCTGACGACGGTCATCACCCGGCAGCTGCTCGCGAGCGGGCCGGGGGTCGTCCTGTGGGGAGCCGGTATGCCGCCCCGCAACCCGGGCCCGGGTCAGGCGCCGCCGACCTGGCAGCCCGGTCAGCCGTCAGCGGGCCAGCCCGGTCAGCCGTCAGCGGGCCAGCCCCGGCAGCAGCAGCCTCGGCGTGACGGCAGGGACGACGACGTCATCGAGGGCGAGATCCTCTGACCTGGCCCATGCACTCCACCCACCCGCTCCACCCACCACCAAGATCGTGAGGGTTTTGTCCAAGAATGTTGGACAAGACCCTCACGATCTTGGTCTAGCGGGACACGGTGCGGGGATGCGACGAGGCCCGCCTCCCTTCACGGGAGGCGGGCCTCGATGTCGTCCGGCGCTGCTCAGGCGCTGCGCTTGGGCCGTGGCTTCTCGCCACGGGACTGACGCAGCAGCGTGAGGCGCTCCTCGAGCAGCTCCTCGAGCTCCTTGACGGAACGGCGCTCGAGCAGCATGTCCCAGTGGGTGCGGGCGGGTTTGGTGGGCTTCTCCTCGGGGGCGTCGCCGCCCTGGAGCCGGCCCAGCTCGCCACAGCGGCACTCCCACGTCGCCGGCACCTCGGCCTCGATGGAGAACGGAAGCTCGGTCACGTGGCCCTGAGGGCAGGTGTAGGACACGAGCTGGCGTTCGCTGGGGACGACGCCGTCATCGGTCTCCATGCTGAAGGACCCGAGTCGCGAACCTCGAAGTGAACGCTCGGCCATGTCTGATCCCCTTTCGTCGGCACCGCGAGCCCGGTGGGACTGACTCGCGGCATACCCCCATCAACGTCGGCTGATCCGGGGGATGTTCCCGGGCGCGGTGGTTGGCACCCAAAGACACCATGCTAGACGACGGCGGGCGCCTCGTTGCCCGCCGCGCGGATCCCCTCGCGCATGTCGACCCGCGACAGGAGCACCCCGCCGATGACGAAGAACGCGACCAGGGCGACGATCGACAGGCGGTAGGAGTGGGTCAGCTGGTGGACGACGCCGAACAGCAGCGTCCCGAACCAGCTCGTCCCGCGCTCCATCGCCTGGTAGAGGCTGAAGAACTCCGACTCGCGACCCCGCGGCACCAGCTGGCTGTAGAGCGACCGCGCCAGCGCCTGCGTCCCTCCCATGACCAGGCCGATGAGGATGCCGAGCGCGAGGAACGCGGTGAAGACCCCGGACGGGACGAAGTAGGCCACCCCGACGACGAGCGTCCACACCACGAGCCCGCCGAGCACCGTGCGCCAGGCGCCGATCCGACCGGCGACCCGGCCGAAGATCAGGGCGCCACCCACGGCGACGAACTGCACGACGAGGAAGGTCAGCAGCACCTGGCTCTGCGACAGGCCCAGCTCGAGCGTGCCGTAGAGGCTGGAGGACCCGATGACCGTCTGGATCCCGTCGTTGAAGAACAGGTAGGCGAGCAGGAACAGCAGCGTCTGCGGGTAGCCGCGCAACTCGACGAAGGTGTCGCGCAGCTGGGCGAACGCCCCTCGCACGGCGCCGCGCTCGGGAGCGGCCTCGGGCGGGAGCCCCTCGGCGAGCGGCCGGGCCGGCAGGTCGCGCAGACCCAGCACCGGTATGACGGTGAACAGCCCCCACCACAGCCCGGCGCTCAGCAGGCTGATCCGCACGGCGGTCTCCGTGCCGATCCCCACCCGAGGACCGAGGTTGAGCAGCAGGAAGTTCGCGGCCAGCAGCAGGCCGCCGCCGACGTAGCCGAGCGCCCACCCGCGCGAGGACACGCGGTCCCGGTCGTCGGGCGGGGCGACGCGGCACAGGATCCCGTCATACACGACCATCGACGACCCGAGGCACACCGAGGCGACCATGATGAGCACGACGCCGAGCTGCCACGCCGTCCCCTGGACGAGGACCATGGCGCTCGCGGCCGCGGCGCCGACGCCGGCGAACCAGCCCAGGAGCCGCTGGGGACGCAGGGAACGATCGGCGACGGCGCCCACGACGATGAGCAGCAGCGCCGACACGACGGTGGTCACCGTGGTGGTGTAGGAGTACAGCGAGCCGGGGGCGACCGGGATGCCCAGCACCGACAGGTGCGCGGTGCAGCTCTGGCCGACGGGCTGGTCGGGGCAGGCGGCCCGGTTGGCGACGGTGGTCAGGTAGGGGCCCATGAGCACCGCGGCGGTGGTGGTGACGTAGGCCGAGTTCGCCCAGTCGTACCAGTACCACGCACGCTGGTGGCGGGTGCTGCGGCGACGACCCGTCGTCCCCTCGGGCAGGTCGGGGGCCTCGGCGCTGCGGTCGGTGCTGCTGGGCATGCGGTCTCTCCTCGGCCGGGGACCTCGCCGTCGAGGTCGCCGGGCCAGAGCCTACTGGCCGGTCGGGCCGGTGACAGCGATCCTGCTCGACGAGGCGCCGGGGCATGATGGGCTCATGCGCATCCCCGGACCCCACGACCTGCTCACCGCCGCCGTCACCGTCAAGGACGGGGTCACCGACGCCGCCGACCTGTGGCCCCGCGCCCTGGACCTGATCGACCGCGTCGAGGCGATGGTCGGCCGCGGGGAGGCCTTGCTGGAGCAGGCCGAGGAGCTGCTCGCCCAGGCCGCCCTCACGCGGGCGCACGTCGACGAGGTCGCGGACGCTGCCGCGGAGACGTCGGCGCGCGCGGCCGCGCTGGTGGCCCGGGCCGAGGCGCTGACGGCGGTGGGGGAGCAGACCCTCCCGAGGCTGCAGCCCATGGTGGAGCCGCTCACGGCGCTGGCCGACAAGGCCCTGCCGATCGCCTCCGAGGTGGTGGCGAGCGTCGAGCGCGACGAGGTCCTGGCCCTGGTGGGCATGATCGACCGGCTCCCGGAGGCACTCCTGCAGATCGACCGCATCGCTCCCGACGTGCACCAGATCCTCGAGTCGGTCACCGACCTGGCTCACGCGGCTCAGGGCCTGCCCGGCATGGGCTCGCTCATCCGCCGGGGCGAGCGCAAGGACGACGACGACTGATGGGTGACGGGCGCCGGCGCGCCCCGTGGTGGATCGCCGCGGGGGTCGCGACGCTGCTCGCCGCGGCCTGGGGGCGGCTCAACCCCACCAGCTCGTTGCTCGTGCACGAGCTCCTCGACCACCCGGTCGTCCTCGGCCTCGCCGGCTACCTGCTCGTCGCGTGGGGCGTCTCGCTGGTGGCGGTCGACGCGCAGCGACGGCTCGTGGTCCGCATCCTGCTCGCCGCGCTGGGCGCCACGGCCTTCGGCCTGATCGGGATGGTCCTCAGCGTGGGGGTCAACCCTGGTCGCGACGAGGTGGTCCTGCCGGCTCCAGCCCAGGCCGGGATCGACCCCTACGAGGCCGACATCGTCAGCGACGGGGACCTGGTGTCGCCCATGACCACCGTCGTCATCCGTCACCGCGAGTGGGGGCCGTCTGCGCGCTGGTGGCCGGCCGCCTGCCTCAACGGCGAGTACGCGGGCGGCACCATGACCTCGGCCCGCTGGACCGGACCCACCGAGCTGGTGGTGGTGCTGGACGGTGGTCGCGAGGTCCCTGTCTCGATCGAGCCGGCGACGGCGGAGCCGCGCGCGGTCGTGCGGCTGGGACGTCGTTGTGGCGCCCCTTCGTCCACAGGCTGACGCGTTCCCGGCGTCGTCGTCCACAGCCTCCGTCGTGGTCCTTGGTCGTATGCCGACCCGCTGCCACCGTGGTCCTCGACCCCGCCATCGGTGGGCGCGGGCAGCAGCGCAGGAGCGGAGATGGTGCAGGTGGACGTGGCGGATGCGGATGGCGCGGGTGCGGTGTGCAACGAGGTCCGGCTGCGGGGGCGGGTGAGCGGAGAGCCCGAGCTCAGGGCGCTGCCGAGCGAGGTCCTCCTCGTGAGCCTGCGGGTGGTCGTGCCTCGGCCGCCCGACCCGCAGGCGGCCGAGGAGGGCCGGCGCCCCCCGACGGTGGACACCATCGACGTGACCTGCTGGCCGGGCGACGTGCAGGAGCGGGCCGTCGAGCTCGTCGATGGGGATCACGTGGAGGTCCACGGCGCCCTGAGACGTCGCTTCTACCGGACACCGGGCGGCGCGCAGTCCCGCTACGAGGTGCAGGCCGCCACGATCTCGCTCCTGCACCGCGAGGAGCACGGGGGCCCGTGCCCCGGCCGGGCGTAGGCTGAGCACGAGGAGGTGCACCATGCAGACCTCGACGAACGGTGCCGCGGTCCACGACCGTGGGAGGCCTCTCACCCGGGCCGACTGGACCGCGGGGGCCGCCATCGTGTGGTTCCTCGCGGTCATGCTCCCCCTGCTCTATCCGATCGCCGTCTCCGGGATGGCCGTGCAACCGTGGTGGCTGCTGGTGACGGTCGCCGGGTGGTGTGCGGTGCTGGTCAACGGGCTGCGCAGGTGGCGCTCCCCGGGGCGGGTCGCGTTCCTCGTGCTGGGCCCGTTCATCCTTCCCGTGTTGCTGGCGGTGGGCTGGTTCCTGCTGCCGGGAGCGGCCTGACCCGCGCTCTCGTCTCGCCTCTCGGGGACGTCGTCTCGCGGGCCGTCTCCTCGGCGTCCCCATCGGCGTTCCCCTCGGCCCGGCCTGCTCGACCGGCGTGATCGGCTGACGTGATCGACGGTGCAGGGTGTCCTGCGGCTCGGCCCATGACTACAGTCGTGCCATGGCGAACCGACCGGAGAAGTTCGACGTCGTCGTCTCGGCCGTGATCCGCAGCGGGCCCCGCGTGCTGCTGACCCGGCTCGAGGACCACGACTACTGGTTCCTGCCCGGCGGCCCGGTGACCCTGGGCGAGTCGGCCAAGGACGCCCTGCACAAGGACATCCTCGAGGAGCTCGGCCTCGAGGCCAAGGTCGCGGACCTGATAGCCGTCGTGGAGAACGCCTTCGAGCTGGACGGGGTCGCTCATCACGAGATCAACCTCGCCTTCGAGGCCAAGGTCAACCGCACCTCCTCCCAGGCACTGGTGCCCGGCATGGAGTTCCGGTGGTTCGACTCGGAGTCCCTCTACGACCTCGACATCCGTCCGGCGAGCCTGGCGACCGTCGTCCGCTACGGCCCCGAGGCCGTGCGACTCCCGTTGCAGAGCAACGGTCTCGGTCACTGACGAGGGGTCACCCGGCAGGCCCGCCCACGCGCTCCGAGAGCCTGTGCAGCTCGAGGGCGAGGCTGAGCTCGAAGGCTCGCTCGGGCTCTCGCCACCGCTCGCCGAGCAGCTCGTCGATCCGGTGCAGCCGCTGGTAGAGCGTGTTGGTGTGCACGCCGAGGCGGGCGGCGGTCGCGGCGTGCGACCGGCCCGCCGACAGGTAGGCGCCGAGCGTCCCCACGAGGTCGCTGCCGGAGGCGGCGTCGCGGTCCAGCAGCGGACCCAGCTGCCAGCGCACGTGCTCCCCGCCGGCCCCCTCGGCCGCGCTCGAGAGCACCGCCGCCAGGACGCCGAGGTCCTCGGCCCGCACCACCGCCGGTGGCCTGCCCAGCGTCGTGAGGACGCCGAGGCCCCGGTCCGCCCGGCGCCAGGCCGCGGCGACGGCCGTCACGCCGGCGGCCGCCGATCCGTTCGCGCCCGCGCTGGTCGGAGCACGCTCCAGGCGAGGTATGGCCGCGCTACCGTGCGCGCCCGGGACGGCGGCGACGACCACGTGATGGGCGACCGCGGGTCCGAGGACGTCCCTGACCTCGTCAGCCGTCTGGTCGAGCAGGGCCACGGTGTTCTCGCCCACCTCGCCCGACCACGCCCTCGGCATCCTCGCGAGCACCCGTTCCGCGCCCGGCCCGCCGGCGCCCACGACGACGACGGTCGCCACGCGCCCCAGGTCCAGGCCGACGGCCTCGGCCCGGCGACGGACCCGTTGCGGATCGGGGGAGTCGACGAACAGCGCCGCCGCCAGCTCGGCCCCGCCCCGGCGGCTCTGCTCGGCCAGCTCGCGCTCGGTCGCCATGGACAGGGCGATCACGAGGGCAGCTCGCTCGGTGCTGCGGACGTCCGCCGGCGTCAGGCTCTGCGCGCGGCATACCCACAGCCGGCCGTGGTCGACGCCGCCCGCCCGGACCGGCACCCAGTGCCAGCCCGCCCCGGCCGAGGGCGCCGTCGTGGACCCTGTCGTGGACCCAGACGAGGACCCAGACGAGGACCCCGTCGAGGACCCCGTCGAGAACCCCGTCGAGAACCCCGCCGTCGACCCCCCGACCCGGTCGGCACGAGGCGGGCGGAGACCCGGGTCGCTGCTCGCCACCACGTGCCCGGAGGTGGTGGTGATGACGACACCCGCCCCGAGGGCCCGAGCCAGCGCGGCCGCCACCTCGGGCAGGCCGCCACGGTTGGCGACGATGCCGGTCAGGTCGTCGTGCAGGGCCGCCGCCTCCTGCTGGGAGCGCAGCGCCGCCTCGCGCTGGGTGATGAGCTGGGCGTTGCGGATGGCGATGGCGGCCGGGGCGGCGAGCGCGCTGAGCCGCACGACCTCGGCGTCGGTGAACGCGCGAGGACGGTGCTCGGCCACGAGCAGCACCCCGGTCACCTCCTCGCCCGTGCGCAGCGGGACCCCGAGGATGCCGCCGAGCCGCTCCTGGGCGGCCACCTCGTCGACCCCGGTCGCGTGCCGGAGCGTCTCGTCGGTGAGGTAGTCCCCGCTCCAGAACGCCTGGCCGGTCTCGAACACGCGACCACCGATGCCCTCGCCCGGCCTCAGACGGGTCCGCCGCAAGCCGTGGCCCAGGGCCCCATCGACGTACTGGATGGGCAGGGTGCCGTCCGTGTCGGGGAGCATGAGGTAGGCCACGTCGGCGCCGAGCTGCAGCCTGGCGCGACGGGCGACCTCGCGCAGGACCTCCGTGGGGTCGTGCAGCCGGGCCAGCTGCTGCGAGAGGTCGTTGACGACCCCGAGCTCGGCGGTGCGCCGCCGGCCCTGCCGCACGAGATCCCGCAGCCTGCGGGCGCGCTCGGCCTCACGATGGGCCAGGGGCTCCGTGCCCGGAGCGGCCTCCGAGAGGCAGGACGCCAGGTGGGCGGCGAGCCGGTCGTCGTCCGCGTCGTCGAGCACGAGGGTCAGCCAGGTGGGTCGCACGGGGCAACGATCCCACACCGCTGTGGGCGTTCCCCACACCTACCGTTGCGGAATGTGGAGGGTTCACCCCTCGTGGTCATGCCTGCAGCAGCCTAGTTTTGCCCGGGTACCCCGTCGCGGATCCCGCGGCGACAACGACGTCGGCCCACCGGAGACCCATGACCATCGCCACCCTGCTGGACCTGCTGCCCGCCGATCGGGTGATCACCGACCCCTCGCGGCTCGTGTCCTACGCCCACGACGACGCGGAGTGGGCGCCGTCAGCGCCTCCGCTGGCCGTCGTGCGGCCCCGGAGCACCGACGAGGTCGCCACGCTGGTCCGCTGGTGCCGCGACCACGCGGTGCCGGTGGTGCCGCGAGGAGCCGGGACCGGTCTGTCGGGCGGGGCCAACGCCACGGCCGGATCGGTGGTCGTGTCCTTCGAGGCCATGACCGCGATCCGTGAGATCGACCAGCGCGAGCGCCTCGCCGTCGTCGAGCCCGGCGTGGTCAACGACGACCTACGGGCCGAGGCGGCGCGCCACGGCCTGTGGTACCCACCGGACCCGGCCAGCTCCCCGTGGTCGACGATCGGGGGCAACGTCGCCACCAACGCCGGGGGCGTGTGCTGCGTCAAGTACGGCGTGACGGGTGACTACGTGCTCGGGCTCGAGGTGGTGACCGGCACGGGCGAGGTCGTCAGCCTCGGGCGCCGCACCGCCAAGGGGGTCGCGGGCCTGGACCTGTGCAGCCTCATGGTCGGCTCCGAGGGGACGCTCGGCATCATCACCGAGATCACCCTGCGGCTGCGTCCGGCCCGTCCCGCCGAGCGCACCATCGCGGGCCAGTTCGAGGACGTCTCGGCGGCCGGCCGCGCCGTGGCGGCGATCGGCGCGAGCGGCGTCATACCCTCGGCCCTCGAGCTGGTGGACCGGCACTGCCTGGAGGCCGTGGACCGGTGGAAGAACATGGGCCTCGCGGTCGACGCGGGCGCCCTGCTGCTGGCCCGCGTCGACTCCGCCGGCGCCACGGGCGACCACGAGTCCGCGACGATCCTGGCGGCGATGGAGGGAGCCGGCGCGACCTTCGCGGCCCTGTCCACCGACGACGACGAGGCGGAGGCGCTGTTCGCCGCCCGACGGCTCGCCTACCCAGCCCTGGAGCGCCTCGGCCCGGTGCTCACCGAGGACGTGTGCGTCCCGATGGGTGCCGTGCCCGAGATGCTGGACCGCATCGTCGCGACGGGGGAGCGGCACGGCGTGCTCATCGCCAACATCGCGCACGCCGGTGACGGCAACCTGCACCCTCTGCTCATCGTCCCGGCCGACGACCCCGCGGCCACCTCGGCTGCGCAGGCGGCCTTCGAGGACATCATCGGCGACGCCCTCGACCTCGGCGGCACGGTCACGGGCGAGCACGGCGTCGGCCTGCTCAAGCGCCCCGGGCTCACCCGCGAGGTCTCGCCGGTCGTCGCCGCCATGCAGCACGCCGTCAAGCGCGCCCTGGACCCCCACGACATCCTCAATCCCGGCAAGGCCCTGCCCGACGTGCCGGCCGAGCGAAGCGCTGCACCGACCCCTGCACCGAACCCTGCCCTGAACGACGACTCCCTGGAGGACCCCCGATGAGCTCGACCGCGCACCGCGCGACCCCGGCGACGGACGACGCGCTGCAGCGTCGCGTCGTGGCCAAGGTCGCCCGTCGGCTGGTGCCCTTCATGGCGCTCATGTACTTCGTGAACTACCTGGACCGCACCAACATCGGCTTCGCCAAGCTGACGATGGCCAAGGACCTCGCCCTCACGGAGACGATGTTCGGCCTGGCCTCCGGGCTCTTCTTCATCGGCTACCTGGTCTTCGAGGTGCCCAGCAACCTGGCCATGCACAGGTTCGGCGCGAGGCGGTGGATCGCGCGCATCCTCGTCTCGTGGGGCATCGTCGCCGCGGCGATGGCCTTCGTACCCAACCACCAGTGGCTCTACGGCCTGCGCATCCTGCTCGGCATCGCCGAGGCCGGGTTCTTCCCGGGCATGATCCTCTACCTCACCTACTGGTTCCCCGCCCGCGACCGCGCGAGGATCACCGGGATGTTCCTGGTCGCGATCCCGCTGTCCTCCGCCCTCGGGGCCACCCTGTCGGGCCTGCTCGTGCAGAACCTGCACGGCTTCTTCGGGCTCGAGGGATGGCGGGCGATGTTCCTCGTCGAGGCCGTCCCGGCCGTCATCCTGGGCGTCATCGCGTGGTTCTACCTCACCGACCGTCCCGACGACGCGACGTGGCTTTCCGCCGAGGAGCGCACCTGGCTGACGGAGCGCATGGCGCACGAGCAGGGCGAGACCGAGCGCGCCCACGGCTGGTCCGTGCGCAAGGCGCTGACGAGCGGTCGCGTCCTGGCGCTGTCGTTCGTCTACTTCGGTGTCTGCTACGGGCTCTACGCGCTCAGCTTCTTCCTCCCCACGATCGTCGCGGGCTTCGCCAAGCAGTTCGGCACGAAGTTCTCCCTCGTCGAGACCGGCATGATCGTCGCCGTCCCGTTCCTGTTCGGCGCCGTGGCCATGGTGGCCAACGGTCACCACTCCGACAAGACGGGGGAGCGGCGCTGGCACGTCGCGGTGCCGGCGGTCGTCGCCGGCGTCTCGATCCCGGTCGCGCTCTACCAGCAGTCGCCGTTCGCCGTCATGGTCGCCATCACCTTCACCGCCATCGGGGTCTGCGCGGCCCTGCCCGTCTTCTGGTCGCTGCCCAGCGCCTTCCTCACCGGCGCGGGTGCCGCCGCCGGCATCGCGCTGATCAACTCGCTCGGCAACATCTCGGGCTTCGCCGCACCCTTCGTCACGGGGTTCAGCATCGACCTGACGGGCAGCGCCAAGCCCGCCCTGTGGATGGTCGGGGCCCTCCTGGTCGGTGCCGCCGTGATCACCCTGAGCCTGGGTCACGCGCCCCGGCGCGCCGAGGACGACGCCCCAGTCTCCGAGCGGTCCGGGAGCACCACGGCCTGACGCGGCACCGCGCCAACTCACCGCAGCGACGCGACGCGCCCGCGATCAGCCCGCCCGGCTGGTCGCGGGCGCGTCCGGCGTCCAGGGGAGCCGCGTACGCTGGACGGATCAGCGCCGACGCGCCGTCGCGTGGGTGCGCGGACGAGAGTGGGTGGCACCGATGAGGCGCGACCAGCACGAGCCCGAGACCGTGAGGCGGGCGGACCTGCCCTTCTCCGAGCGGCTGGCCCAGGCCGGGCACGACCAGCGTGAGCCCTGGCCGGACGACGACTACGTCCCTCACGAGAAGGCCAGGGGTCGCAACCCCGCCGTCGAGGGAGTGGCCACCGGAGCCATGCTGGGCGGTGGCGCCCAGCGCATCTGACGGGACAGACCGGCCGTCACACCAGGTGAGCCTCGTGGGCGAGCACGACGAGGGCGACCCGGTTCTTGGCGTGGGACGTCGTCTGACGGGCAGGCCCACGCCGTCTGACGGGCGTGACCGCTCAGTCGTGGATGCGGACCCCGCCCAGCGTCTTGGTCATGCCGGGGTCGCGGTGGTCGAAGAACAGCGACTCGCCCGTGTCCAGGCCGGCGATGCGGGCCATCTCGTCGTCGGTGAGGGTGAAGTCGAAGACGTCGATGTTCTGCGCCATCCGCTCGGCGCGCACGGACTTGGGGATCACCACGACGTCCCGCTGCACCAGCCAGCGCAGCACGACCTGCGCGACGGACTTGTCGTGCGCCTCGCCGATCTCGCTCAGCACCGGGTTGGTGAACAGGTCGTTCCTCCCCTCGGCGAAGCCGCCCCAGGACTCGTGCTGGACGCCGAGCTCGCGCATGAGGTCCTGGTCGGCCCGGCGCTGGTGGAAGGGGTGCGTCTCGATCTGGTTGACGGCGGGCACGACCTCGTTGTGCTCGACCAGGTCGACGAGCCGGTCGGGGTGGAAGTTGGAGACGCCGATCGCACGCACCGCGCCCTCGCCCAGCAGCGTCTGCATCGCGCGCCAGGAGCCGTAGTAGTCGCCGTACGGCTGGTGGATGAGGTAGAGGTCGAGCCGGTCCAGCCCGAGCTGCTCGAGGGAGCGCTCGAAGGCCGTGCGGGCGGCCTGCTCGCCGGCGTCCTGGATCCACAGCTTGGTGGTGACGAAGAGCTCGTCGCGGGAGATCCCGCTGGCGGCGATCGCCCGCCCGACGGCCGCCTCGTTGCCGTAGGCCGCAGCGGTGTCGACGTGGCGATAGCCCGCCGCGAGGGCGTCCGAGACGGCCTGCTCGGTCTCCTCCGGGGGGATCTGGTAGACGCCGAACCCGAGGATCGGCATCTCGACACCGTTGTCCAGCGTGACGTTGGGAACCTGGGGGGACATGGGTGACCTTCTCTCGCAACGGGGGCGGCACCCGGTCCGGCGCCGCACGCTCCATCCAACCGCAGGGTCGTATGCCGCGGGAGGCTCGCCCGAGAGGGGTACTGCCGGTGCCCCGCTGCGCGCACGGCCGGCGCCGATCGGAGGAGGACCCCTCCCGCGGCTTGTTACCAGCCAGTAGGGTGTGCCCACCTGCAGCGCCGCGACGCGGCCCGACGAGAGGCACACGATGGCAAGGACGCCGTTCGCACCCAGGGTCAGCCTGGTCACCGGGTGAGCCGCCGGCATCGGTCGGGCGCTCGCGGTCGAGATCGGGCGACGAGGTTCGCGGGTGGTGATCGCCGACATCGACGCCGCTGCAGCGGAGCGCACCGCCGCGGAGCTCAGGGCGGACGGGCTCACCGTGACGGCGCGGGGCGTCGACGTGGCCGACGCCGCCGCCATGGACGACCTGGTCCGCGAGGTCGTGGCGACGGAGGGTCGCCTCGACGCGATGGTCAACAACGCCGGCATCCTCGTCAACGGCCCGTTCGAGGAGTTCGACGACCACCACTGGCGTCGCGCCCTGGACGTCAACCTGCTCGGCGTGGTCAACGGCTCCCGCGCCGCGCTGGCGGTGATGCGCGAGCAGGGGAGCGGCACCATCATCAACACGGGTTCCCTTGCAGGGCTGATGGTCTCGCCGCGGATGCTGCCCTACACCGTGAGCAAGCAGGCCGTCGTGGCGTTCTCCCGCGGGCTCGCCCTCGAGGTGGCCGCCCAGGGGATCGGGGTGCACGTCTTCTGCCCGGCGTTCGTCGACACCAAGCTGCTGGACGAGCCCTACGACGCCACGACGCACGCGGGCGACTTCCGCCGCTACGCCAGGACCCTGCAGCCGCGGCTCACCACGCCGGAGACGGTGGCGCGCAGGGCGATCCGCGGCGTGGAGGCCGGGAGCACCGTCATACCGGTCGGTCTGCTCGCCCAGGCGCTGTGGCGCTCGGACCGGTTCCTGCCCGGCCTGACCGACCGCGGCTCGCGGCAGGCCTGCGAGCGCCAGGACCGGATCACCCACGAGGGGGAGCGATGAGCACCGTCGTCGTCGGCGCGGGCCCCGGCGGGCTGGCGGTCGCGGCGGCGCTGCAGCAGCGCGGCGAGACCGTGACCGTGGTGGACAAGGCTGCAGGAGTGGGGAGCTCGTGGCGCGGCCACTACGACCGGTTGCACCTGCACACCCCGCGCGAGCTGTCCGGCCTGCCGGGCTATCCGATCCCGCGCAGGTTCGGCCGGTGGGTGTCGCGCGACGACGTCGTGCGACACCTCGAGCTGTATGCCGCCCACCACCGCCTCGACGTCCGCACCGGCGTCGAGGTGACCGATCTTGCTCAGCAGCACGGCGGTTGGACCGTCACGACGGCGGACGGCGCGAGGCTGGATGCCGAGAACGTCGTCGTGGCAACGGGATACAACAACACGCCCGCCATGCCCACCTGGCCGGGGACGGAGTCGTTCACGGGCGAGATCATCCACGCGTCCGCCTACCGCAACGGCGAACCCTGGCGCGGCAGAAGCGTGCTCGTCGTGGGGATCGGCAACACCGGCGCGGAGATCGCCACCGACCTGGTCGAGCACGGAGCCGGTCCGGTGTGGATCGGCGTCCGCACCCCGCCCTACATCCTGGTGCGCGACCGCGGCCCCATGACCGCCAACCTGCTCGGGATCATGGTGCGGCACCTGCCGGTTCGCGTGGTCGACCGCCTCCAGGACCGGATGCTGAGGCTGGAGACGCCGGACCTGTCCGCCCACGGCCTGCCGCGCCCGTCAGGCGGCCTCTACTCCAAGGTCCTCGCCGGCACCATCCCCGTCCAGGACGTCGGCATCGTCGGCTCGATCCAGAGCGGATCGGTGGTCCCCGTCAAGAGCCCGGCGCGCTTCGAGGGCGACGAGGTCGTGCTGACCGACGGCTCGCGGCTGCGCCCCGACGCGGTGGTCGTGGCCGCCGGCTACCGCCAGAACCTCGAGCCCCTCGTCGGTGACCTCGGCGTCCTGGACGCCCGGGGGCTCCCGCGCTCGCACGGGGCGGAGCCCGCGCTGCCGGGTCTGTACTTCACCGGCTTCACCAACCCCATCTCGGGGATGTTCCGCGAGCTGCGGATCGACGCCACCCGCATCGCCCGCGCCATCCGGCCAGACCGGCGCGCGGCGCGCGGGTCACGAGGAGCCCAGCAGCGCGCTGACCCGGTCGCTGCTGCGCCTGGCCGCGTCCGTGGTGACGAGCAGGGCCACGACGACCAGGGCGATGCCGCACGCCAGCATCACGTGCCAAGCCGTGTGCGAGGCGATCGCGAGTCTGCTCGTCCCTGAGCCCAGCGCGGAGAAGGTCAGCGTCCCGAAGAGCGCGACCCCGAGGGCCGTGCCCACCTGGCGCGAGGTCGACGCCACGGCGGACGCGACACCCGCCTGGTGCCGGGGCATCCCTGTGACGGCGGCGTTGGTGATGGGGGCGTTGAGCAGACCGAACCCGCGGCCGAACAACGCGTAGGCGGCGAGCAGGACGAGCGTGTCGGTGGTCGCCGTCAGGGATCCGAGCACCGCCGCCGATCCGGCGATCCCGATCCCGGCCAGCACCATCGGCGCCCGAGGCCCCCGCGCACCGACCATCCGCCCCGACACCGGCGACAAGAACCCGGTGGCCAGGGCCATGGGCAAGGTCATCAGCCCGGCGTGCAGGGGTGACAGGCCACGCTCGGCCTGGAGGTACAACGTGTTGACCAGCAGAAACCCGGACTGCGCGGCGAACCCGACGACGGCGGACAGGACGGCGCCGCTGAAGGGGATGCTGAGGAAGAACCTCGGGTCGATCAGCGGCTCGGGCAGGTGCAGCTCGACCACCACCAGGGCCATCAGCGACCCGGCCGCCGCGGCCAGGCAGGCCAGCACCACGATCGAGGTCCACCCCGCCTCGCGACCCTCGATCAGGGCGAAGGTCACCGTGGCCAGGACGATCATGACGAGCAGCTGCCCGACCGGGTCGAGGCGACGTGGCCGTGGGGAGCGCGACTCGGGCACGTAGCGCGCAGCCAGGACGAACGCGGTCAGGGTGACCGGGACGTTCATCCAGAAGACCGCCTCCCACCCCAGGGTCTGGACGAGCACGCCGCCGACGACGGGCCCGAGTGCCATCGACAGACCGATCGTGCCGCCCCAGAACCCGATGGCCTGGGCGCGCTCGCGCGCATCGGTGAAGGTGGTGGTGATGATCGACATCGCGACGGGGTTCATCATCGAGCCCCCGACCGCCTGGAGGACGCGGGACGCGATCAGCATGTCCCCCGAGGTGGCGAAGGCGCACCAGGCCGACCCGATGCCGAAGGTCACGAGGCCGGTCTGGAAGACGCGTCGGCGGCCCACGCGGTCGGCGATCGATCCCGACAGCATGAGCAGGCTGGCCAGCACGACCGTGTAGGAGTCGAGGATCCACTGCAGGTGGGAGTCGGAGACGTGCAGGTCGCGCTGGATCGACGGCAGGGCGAGGTTGAGCGCGGAGATGTCGAGCCCGACGACGAAGATGCTCAGGCAGCAGATGGCCAGGACGAGCCATCGGCTGGAGGAGTCCTGACGGGAGCGGCGGGCCGTGGCGGCCGGCGCGCTCACCGGTGTCCCTGCACCTTCGCGAGCAGGGTGTGCAGCGTGGACAGCTCGGTCGGGGACAGGGCCTCCAGGCCGGGGACGGGGCCGGGCAGGGCCCGGATGTCGTCCATGAGCGCGCGTCCTTGCGGCGTGACCGTCACGATCTTGCGCCGGCCGTCCGACTCGTCGGGCTCCTTGCGGACCAGGCCCCGGTCGGCGAGGTCGCTCACGATCAGGCTGGCCGCGGGTGCGTCGACCCCCAGCTCGGCCGCCAGGCCGGCACCGCTCATGGGCCGGCGCTCGATCCGCCGCAGGGCGCGGAACCGGCTGAAGGGAAGCCCCATCCGCTCGACGACCAGCGGCTGCCAGAGGTGCCGATGGTCGGTGAACACCGCCGCCAGCAGGGTCCAGACCTCGGCCGTCGTGACCGTCTTAGTTGTATTCATGCAACCATTGTATACCTACAACCACCGATGACGGCGGAGACGTCATACGGCCAGGTGGGGGACCGGGCTGGAGCGCCGCACCGAGAGGACCCGCCAGCTGGGTGCTCTCGACTGGGCGAGGCGCCACAATGGCGCGTGCGACCTGAGCCCACAGGTCCGACGGACGGAGACCCGATGACGCAGCACAGCGCCGACCACCACGACCTGATCCGCGTGCACGGCGCGCGGGAGAACAACCTCAAGGACATCAGCGTCGAGCTGCCGAAGCGCCGGCTGACCGTCTTCACCGGGGTGTCCGGGTCGGGCAAGAGCTCGTTGGTCTTCGCGACCATCGCGGCCGAGTCGCAGCGCATGATCAACGAGACCTACAGCGCCTTCCTGCAGGGCTTCATGCCCTCCCTCGCGCGCCCGGACGTGGACCACCTCGAGGGCCTGACGACGGCGATCCTCGTCGACCAGGAGCGCATGGGCGCCAACATCCGCTCGACCGTCGGCACCGCGACGGACGCCAACGCCCTGCTGCGAGTTCTGTTCTCCCGGTTGGGGACCCCGCACGTCGGCTCGCCGCAGGCGTACGCGTTCAACATCCCCTCGGTGTCCGGGGCCGGCGCGGTCACCATCCAGACCGGCGCCAAGAAGGGCACCAAGGAGAAGCGCACCTTCTCGATCACCGGCGGCATGTGCCCCGAGTGCGAGGGGACCGGCAAGGTCTCGGACTTCGACCTGACAGCGGTGTATGACGAGACCCGCTCCCTCGCCGACGGGGCGATCCTGGTCCCGGGCTACAGCATGGACGGGTGGTACGGCCGGATCTTCTCGGGCTTCGGCTTCGACATGGACAAGCCGATCGCGCGGTTCACCCAGAAGGAGCTGCAGGACCTGCTCCACAAGGAGCCGACCAAGATCAAGGTCGAGGGCATCAACCTGACCTACGAGGGCATCATCCCGCGCATCCAGAAGTCCATGCTGTCCAAGGACCGCGAGGCCATGCAGCCGCACATCCGGGCCTTCGTCGACCGGGCGGTCGTCTTCCAGGACTGCCCCGCCTGCGACGGCACCCGCCTGGCGCAGCACGCGCTCGACTCGCGCATCGACGGCGTCAACATCGCCGAGTGCTGCGCCATGCAGATCACCGACCTCGCGGCCTGGGTGCGCGGGCTGAAGCACCCCCAGGCGGCGCCGCTCCTCACGGGGCTGCTGCACCTGCTCGACTCGTTCGTCGAGATCGGGCTGGGCTACCTGTCGCTGGACCGGCCCGCCGGGACGCTGAGCGGGGGAGAGGCCCAGCGCACCAAGATGATCCGCCACCTCGGGTCGTCGCTGACCGACGTCACCTATGTCTTCGACGAGCCGTCGATCGGCCTGCACCCGCACGACATCCAGCGGATGAACGAGCTGCTGGTGCGGCTGCGCGACAAGGGCAACACCATGCTCGTCGTGGAGCACAAGCCCGAGATGATCGCGATCGCGGACCACGTCGTCGACCTGGGCCCAGGCGCCGGAGCCGCAGGAGGCGAGGTGTGCTTCGAGGGCACCGTCGCCGGGCTGCGGCGCAGCGGCACGCTGACCGGACGCCACCTGGACGACCGGGCACGGCTCAAGGAGACCGTGCGGGAGTCGTCGTCGACCTTCCCGATCCGAGGTGCCTCGACCCACAACCTGCAGGACGTCGACGTCGACGTCCCCCTCGGCGTGCTGTGCGTGGTGACCGGGGTCGCCGGCTCGGGCAAGTCGTCGCTGATTCACGGGTCGCTGCGCGGCGACGAGGTCGTCGTCATCGACCAGATCGCCATCAAGGGCTCGAGGCGGTCCAACCCGGCGACCTACACCGGTCTGCTGGAGCCCGTCCGCAAGGCCTTCGCCAAGACGAACGGCGTCAAGCCCGCTCTCTTCTCGGCGAACTCGGAGGGCGCCTGCCCGAGCTGCAAGGGGGCGGGCGTGGTCTACACCGAGCTCGGCTTCATGGACACCGTGTCGACGCCCTGCGAGGTGTGCGAGGCCAAGGGCTTCCAGCCCGAGGTGTTGGAGTACCACCTCGGCGGCAAGGACATCGCCGAGGTCATGGCGATGTCGGTGGCCGAGGCGTGCGCGTTCTTCGCCGAGGGGGACGCCCGGATCCCGGCCGCGCACACGATCCTGCAGCGGCTCGAGGACGTGGGCCTCGGCTACCTGACGATCGGTCAGCCGCTCACCACCCTGTCCGGCGGCGAGCGGCAGCG